>JBFIID010000251.1:0-4036 GCA_041601415.1 Gammaproteobacteria bacterium | reverse complement strand
TAGTCTCCAGCCTTATGAACAATTCATATGGACTGGAGCAAGTTACGTGCCACGCAATTCCGAGAGGCAGTAGAGACACACAGATGGCTAAAACCATGATTGGCTACAACTACGCTAATAGAATGTTTTATATGGTTTTTTTATGATTTTCTATGCTGCCGCGGGAGCGGCGCAGAGTCCTGCAGAGGCTGAATTTCAAGCTTGAGCAGTAGTCCTTACTGTCAATTTCCTGTCAGATCTTCCTTGCGCTGAATCTCGAATTTCCGCATTTTCTCGACCAGCGTTGTACGTCCCATATTCAGGCGTTTTGCCGCGTGAGCAACTATCCAGTTGGTTTCATCCAGCGCCTGTCTGATCATGCTGTGTTCGAGATTATTAAGATGATCTTTCAGATCCAGCCCGGAACGCGGCAGGCGCGGCAGGCTCAGACCATCTGAAAACACACTCGTTTCCTTGTTCGGAAGCGTTGTGTTTTGCTGTGGCATATCCATCTGGTATTTCTCGGGCAGGTCAGATAAATCAACGACACCACCGGGAAAGATGATTCCCATTCGTTCAATCAGGTTAGCGAGTTCACGCACATTGCCCGGCCAGTTATATGCACACAGCGATTCTATTGCGTTCTGGGTTAACCTGATCCCTCCCCGCTCTTCATCACTCATTCGCTCAACCAGATCGTTGATCAAGAGGGGGAGATCTTCCGCCCGGTCACGTAAGGGAGGTGTTTCAATCGGGAACACGTTTAAGCGGTAATACAGGTCCTCGCGGAAACGTCCATCTTCTATGGCGTTTTCCAGATTGACATGCGTTGCCGCAAGAATGCGAACATCCACTGTCATACTTTTATTACTACCCACCCGTTCAATGGTCTTTTCCTGCAGCACGCGTAGTAATTTTACCTGCATAGGTAAACTCATATCGCCGATTTCGTCCAGAAACAGAGTGCCTCCGCTGGCCATTTCAAATCGCCCCTGGCGTTGAGATATGGCTCCTGTAAAGGCGCCCTTCTCATGTCCAAATAACTCACTTTCCAGCAAATCGGCTGGAATGGCACCGCAATTCACGGGAACAAAGGGCTTATTTCTTCGGTTCGAGTGGTAATGCACATTACGTGCAATGACCTCTTTACCTGTTCCTGATTCGCCCGTGATAAGGACATTGGCATCCGATACAGCGACCATCTCGATCATACTGCGCACTTTCTGGATCCCCTTGCTACTACCTACCAAATTACGAAAAAGCTCCAATGATCGGGGACCACTTTTGTTATCTCGTGTGTCGCGCAGTATTTGAACGTTTTCCAGTGAGGAGAGGATCGGCGCATAACGCAGCGGCAATTCCAGACGCGCCAGGGTTCCGCCATCAAGTTCCAGATTGGGTTTCAGACCGAGAGCAGGGTCGACGAGTTGCACGACCGGCATATACGGGTCGATAGTTTTGATAATGCGGTAGATTTCTAACTGGGATTTAATCGAATCACAATTACCCAGTAACACCATGTTTACGACTGGCGCGGCCTTCATGTCCTGCTCAACGTTTTTACCAGTGCAGCTTCTGACGGGCAGGCAATCCATAAACTCCATCACTTCTACCAGGCGCTTACGCTGACTGGTATTGTCTTCAACTATCAGTACGCCGACGTGTTCCATAGCTACGAGTCTTTATTGCTTACAGGAAGTAGTGAGTCCATGTTGCTAATTAAACTGGACATTGTTTAACGAGGCTAAGTAAATCACCTTCACGCCGCGATGTCAAAATATTGGCGGACGATTCAGATGAGGAAGATCAAGATTTTCTTGATTCGGCTATTTGACGCCTGTGATAGAGAAAAATCAGCTGTTCCAGCCTGTCAGACAGAACCTCGCCGAGAGAGATAAAATCAGCATGGCAGGCAGAGTCTGAAGATTGACGCAGTTCTGCAGGCAAGGAAAGGGGTAAGGGATAAAGCTCACATAGATAGATATCGAGCAGAACGAGTTGGCCTTTCTCGGGAAAAACTTTCCCGGCCCATGTAATACCATCGGCACTCATTTCAATCGGTAGGGATTCCGGCAAGGCTTGCTGACTTTGCATCAGCTGTTTGAGTAAATCGAGAACCAGATTAATTTTCATATCCAGTCGCAGCAGGTGCGTGCTGGTTTCCGAGTTATCCTCCAGCGGTTCCCTGACCGGGTGTTCTAGCAGCATCATGCTGCTGATGGTCTTCAGGTTCTTTGTCTGCCAGGTTTCCAGACCTGCATCGACATCCAACTCTTTCAGTGCCTGCCATTGCAACGGAACACTGGTGCGAAAGGTCAGCGCATTTGAGGATGTAGTTGACTCTTTCATAAAATCAGTGATGAATCCCTGAACAAAATGTTTGTTTAGCCGGGATTATCGTAGGTTTTTTTCAGTTTTTGTCCGTGTCTCATCTGCATTACCGCCTGAGACAGGCCTTCACGCTGACTCTGACAGATCCGGGTCAGGGCCTGATTGATATCAATGGTTTTCTGCAAGACCCTGGCGCAGAACTCGATCTCTGTAGCGTCAATAGAATGACTGAAGATCTGTTCTATCATTTCTGCGCGGATAACCTGTAATGCATCAACCTCTTCCCAGTTTTCATTTCTCGCAGATTCCAGCATGTGACTACTGATATCCAGCATCGACTGTAGCATCTCCCTGCTCATTGTCTGCTTCACTGAAGAGTCGCCCACGGTAGTCAAAACTGATGCTCTCACTGTCCGTTATTTGTCCGCTATGCCTTCCCAGCCATTTTTGATCTGAAACATCAGCTTGTGCACTTCATCCAGTATCAATTCATCGTCATTGATATTGGCTTCAGCCAGTCGATGGGTCATATACTCGTAGAGGCTGTCCAGATTCTCGGCAATCTGGCCACCCGCCTCAATATTCAGGCTATCACGCAGACCATCAATAATGGCAACCGCCCAGCTGATATTCTGCGCCTTACCGGCACGGTCACTACGCAGTAAACAACCTTTGGCCGTGGTGATTTTATCCAGAGAACCATTCATTAACATCAGCACCAGACGATGCTCGTTGGCATCTTCGATCCCTGTCTGTACACCGATAGCTGAATATTCTTTTAGCATCGCGTTAGGTGATTGAAACGCATTCATTGTGTTACCTCGTCATTGAATCTTGTTAAATATAGAAACCACGAAATGTTTAGCGTGAGTTTCTGGTAAAGGTACCGGGTAAATTTGCTAGCTGTGAAGAAAGAAAATTGCTGGTCGACTGAAGCGATGAAACCAGCGCATCCATGGCGGAAAACTGTGCAATCAAACGCGCTTCAAAAGGCTCCATGCGCAAATCAAGTGCTGCGCGCTGCGTCACTATGTCGTCGAGTGAAGCCTGTAAGCCATCTTCACGTGCATCGAGCAGTCCATCGTCATCCAGCATATTGCTGATCACGGAATCGAGTGATGAGATGAAACCTGTCGCGAACACCAGACTACCTCGACTGCCGAGGGCACCACCGTTAATTGTGATTCCCAGTCCGCTGCTGCTACCTGCATCACTGGTCAGAACCTGGGCATTGCCGGTCGCACTCAATCCGTTGATAGTACCCGCCACATCTACACCATCTGTCCCGGCGCCTGCGGTCAAGCCGAGCTGTGCTGCACTGTTCGTGTCGGTACTGACTAATTCAACTTTCGATGCAGAACCAAAACGCGCAGAGGTAATATCAAAACGGTTATTGATACTGTCATAGGACACCAGTACGGAAAGATTGTCGCCTTTCAGGGCAGTATCTGCATTGATCTGACTTTGTATGACCGATGCCAGAGTGTCACCATTATTATAGGAACCCTGGGGAATCAGCACCGTACCAGAGGTAATGCCATCGAGTTTAATTACCAGGCTATCGTTGTCGGCGTCTATCACCAGTGGCGTAGCAGCAAAATCAGCGGGTAACACGGAACCACCATTTAAGGCACCCTGTGTCGCTATTTGAGTAATATTGACTGAGTAAGTCCCCGCCTGTGTGTCGGCAGTCGATTCTGAAAAAGACACCAGTGGATCAGAAGGT
>JBFIID010000250.1:0-4040 GCA_041601415.1 Gammaproteobacteria bacterium | reverse complement strand
TGGATAAAGCCATAACCTTTGGCGTTATCAAACCACTTGACTGTTCCGGTTTGACGCTCTGACATATCACATTTCCCCTCACAGTATTACTTATTATTATGTGCGCTACTTATCGCACAGAGAAATCATACTCTTTTTTTTAACGGGTTAAAGTCTAAATCTGTTGCTGCAACGCAACATGCGAATAGAAAGGATGGAGTGTTTATCAAGCGGGACAGAGTGGGTCGATTTACCGCAGAATCGCCTTAAAAGGCGACCTGGAAAACTCTGTGATGCGTAGCGACTGACTTACAATGCACCCAGGGCTTCTGACGGTTCATTGGCCTCGATATGCGTTAGATAATTATCCAGTTCTTTTGCCGCCGTCTCACAGTCGCTTAAGGAAAACAGGATCTTCAGCTTCAGAAACCAGCTTTCGGACTGATTCTGCTGTCTAATCCGAGCCAGTTGATTAAGGGCCGCACAGGCCTCGAACATCTTTTCTTCACGTTGCTGAATCTGTGTGTAACTTGAGTCCGGGAGATAGTCATCACCATCAAGCAGCAACATTGAGCGATCCGCTACCCGATTCTGATGCCGGAAGACCTGCTCAGCGTGGGATATTTCAGTGACTGCGCCAGCGTCATTCGTTTCTGGCCGGTGTTGATTGCCCGCTTCAGTTGAGAATGTGGCACAGCCGCCAGGCAGAAAGAGTGCGCTAGAGAACACGGCAATACGCATGCAATGACATATGTGAACCGGGTAATTGGGCGTTGTGTTGATATCGTCTGTCGAGATACGCATGGATGTCACCTCCGCGGTGAGGACCGGTTAGACAACGACCTGCCCGTCATCAAACTTACTATCTCTTCAGTATCGACCCTGTGAACCGCAGGTACAGATGCCCTGGCCCATCACAATGGCAAATGATCGACTGCACCTCATATAGCAATTAATAATAAGAAAAACCTTAATTAGGGCATCGGCAATATGCCGTTCACAGCTCAGTCCTTGAGCAAGAGCCTGACTTTTTCCAGATCTGCCTCTGTATCAACACCCATGCCGGACGACATACAGGCCTCCTCTACGGCGATCCGAACCCCGTATTCCATTGCACGAAGTTGCTCGAGACATTCGGTTCGTTCCAGCTGTGATTCCTGCATGGCGGTATATTCACGTAAAAATGACACGCGATAGGCGTACATGCCGATATGCCGCCATGCCCGATAATCCGCTGGCAGTGGCGCCTCTGGATCAGCAGGAGGGAACACGCCTCTCGCCCAGGGAATCGGGGCTCTGGAGAAATACAGGGCGTAGCCCTGTCGATCCATCACCAGTTTTACGATATTCGGATCGAACAACTGCTGCGCATCATGCAAGGCCTCGCAGAGAGTGGCTATACCCGCCTCTGGATGGCTGCCAAGCAGGGATGCGACCTGTTGAATCAAAGCGCCGGGTAATGAAGGTTCATCACCCTGAACATTAACGATGATGTCATCAGGCTGATCATCGTTAGTGGCGGCAACTTCAGCAATACGGTCGGTACCCGTGGGATGTGTCTCTGAGGTCATACACACCGTTGCACCGAAGGCCTCTGCGGCCTGCTGTATGCGTACATCGTCGGTTGCGATAACGACTGACCTGGCACCACTTTCCAGTGTCCGCTGGTAGACATGCTGGAGCATTGGCTTGCCTGCGATTTCCAGCAAGGGTTTACCCGGCAGTCGGCTGGAGGCATAGCGTGCTGGTATGACGACATGAAAGTCCATCAATGAAAGCGTCTATTCCGAATGGCTGGGCTGGCGATAGTTTTCCAGTTCTGCATCCTCAAGGAAGCGCGCTTCATCTTCCAGCATGACCGGAATCTCATCTCGAATGGGATAAGCCAGACGTGCTGCGACAGAGATCAATTCCTGTTTATCCCGATCCAGAATCAGTGGTGTCTTAGTCACTGGACAGACCAGTATTTCGAGTAATTTTTTATCCATTGTCAGTCTCGTATCAAATTAAGCAATCGGTGCCGAAAAACCTCCGGCAGTTCTATCTCCAATGGTAAATACCAGTGCATGCTACCAGCAAAGCGCTGGCATTTTACCGCATCTTTTTCCGTCATGATGACAGGTATACCGTCATTGAAGTGAATATCTTCTGCCACATAGGCATGATGATCAGGAAAGGGGTGCTTATGTACGATCAGCCCCGCCTTGCTTAGCATCGAAAAAAAACGCTCCGGGAAACCAATGCCAGACACGGCATGCACTTCCCTGCCCCGTAATAATTCCAGTTTTATGGATTTCTTCTCATTAATCAGTTGGTGTAATTCACGCAGTACCAGTGTCATCGGAAACTCGCCGCGTCCAGCGATACCATTGGTGACCATTAAATCAACAGACTTCAGTCTTTCCAGCGGCTCCCTCAGGGGCCCCGCTGGTAAGCAATAACCGTTGCCGAAACGTCGAATGCCATCGATCACGGCAATTTCAACATCACGTTCCAGCGGGTAATGCTGCAACCCATCATCGCTAATAATGATGTCACAGTCATAATAATGCTGCAGGGCCTCGGCCGCCGCCTTGCGATCCGGATCAATAGCAATGGGACACTGGCAACGCCGGGCCAGGACCACCGGCTCATCGCCAACCATCACCGGATCGCTGTCTGCGCGTACCTGCTGAGGGAAGACCGTGGCCTGTCCACCATAACCGCGACTGATGATGCCTGGCCTATAGCCTCTGGATTTCAGAAAATGATAGATCCAGATAACAAGAGGGGTTTTACCCGTGCCACCAACCGTAATGTTTCCAACAATAATCAGGGGTATGGAAAGTCTATGTGTGCTCAACAGTCCGCTTTTGTAGGCCTTGCGACGCAGCCTTGCGATCAGGGCATAAAGCCAGGACAGAGGTATTAGCAGACTAACCAGCGGGTGCCTGGCATACCATATCTGCTGTAATCGTTGTTCGAGTGACACGCCAGATTCTCAATTAGAGTACGTCAGCTGAGCTGGACTGATGGTTACTCGCCCTCATCTCGAATCCGTGTAGTAAAGGTGATCTTCAGAAAACCCAGTTGTCGAGCGGCATCCATTACATTGACGACATTTTGATGTGATGTCTCACCGTCGGCGGTAATTATGATCTGTGGATCATCAAGCCCTACTGCGCTCGCACTCATGGCTTTTTTGAGCGTCTCCAACTGCGTATTGACCAGAGCCACACCATTCAGATAATAGCGTCCCTTACTGTCTATCGAGATACTCAGGGACTGCGGTTTTTCCTGCAGCGCATTTCTACTCGCCTCAGGCAGGTTCAGGGTGATCTCGGACTCGTGCACGAAGGTGGTTGATACCATAAAAAAGATGAGCAACAGGAAGACGACATCGATCAGGGGGGTAAGATTGATCTCCAGTTCATCGTAGGTCCTGTCGCGTAAATTCATTTCTGCACGTCACTCATTTCAAGTTCACGATCACCATGCAGGATTTCCACCATCTTCAGCGCCTCGGCCTCCATGTCCATCACCAGCGAGTCCACCTTGCCACGAAAGAAGCGATAGAACATCAGGCTGGGAATCGCCACAGATAGACCGGCTGCCGTGGTTAGAAGCGCCTCAGAAATACCACCAGCCAGCACCGAAGCATCCCCGACACCCTGCGTGGTAATCGCAGCAAACACCTTAATCATGCCTATCACCGTACCTAGCAATCCCAGCAGGGGTGTGACTGCCGCAATCGTACCAAGGGTATTCAGGTAGCGTGCGAGCTTGTGCACTTCATGCCTACCGATCTCCTGAATGCTTTCTTTCATCACTTCACGGTCATATTTCATGCTCGACAGGCCAGCGGCCAGAATACTGCCCAACGGTGAGGAATGACGCAGCGCATGTATGCGCTTCTCGTCTAGATGTCCAACCTTATGCCATTGCCAGACCTGAGCCACGAGGTTTTTAGGAATGATGCGCTTTCTTTGCATGGACCAGCTGCGTTCTGCAATGATTGCAAACGATAGCACCGAGCAGAGTACGATTGGCCACATCAACCAGCCGCCGGACTTGATTAGTTC
>JBFIID010000249.1:0-4069 GCA_041601415.1 Gammaproteobacteria bacterium | reverse complement strand
TCTGCTTCGGTGAGCCCATGTTAAACGGCTGGCCAGCCAGCTCATGCGCCTCCTGTTCAACCACCTGCATGCGTAGAGCAATTTCGGCACTCTGGCGGGACAGCATCATGCTATCGATCATCACGCCGTTGCGCTCAATCCGCGACAGCACACTCAACAGCGGCACTTCCATCTCTTTATACAGTGGTTCAAGCCCAGGAATCGCACATAGACGCGGA
The DNA here is from genome assembly GCA_041601415.1 of Gammaproteobacteria bacterium. GTDB lineage: Bacteria > Pseudomonadota > Gammaproteobacteria > JBFIID01 > JBFIID01 > JBFIID01. Next base: position 3,851 of record JBFIID010000249.1, on the reverse strand, counting down.
TACAGTTTCTGATGCAGGCGCAGGGTAATGTCGGCATCTTCCGCCGCATATGGGCCGGCCTGTTCCAGCGAGATCTGATTAAAGGTGAGCTGTTTCGCGCCCTTGCCTGCAATATCTTCAAAATGAATCGTGTTCTGGCCCAGGTATTTCAGTGCCAGTGAGTCCATGTCGTGACGTGTACCGACACTGTCCACCACATAGGACTCGAGCATCGTGTCATGGGCAATGCCCTGTAAATCGATGTCATAATTGGCCAGTACACTCCTGTCATATTTCAGGTTTTGACCCAGCTTGGCCTTTTCGGGGTCTTCCAGTATCGGTTTCAAGGCCGCCAGTACCGCATCCCGATCCAGCTGCGTGGGGGCATCCATGTAATCATGGGCGACCGGGACATAGGCCGCTTCACCTGCCTGCACCGCGAACGAAACACCGACGATCTCGGCCTGCATGTAATTCAGGCTGGTGGTCTCTGTGTCAAAGGCAAACAGCTCGGCCCCGGCGAGTTTATCCATCCAGCGATCAAAATCAGCCTGCTCCAGAATGACCTGGTAATCGGTTTCCAGCGTTACGACAGGTTCGGCGGTCTTTTCTTCACCTTTGTCACTCGCGCCGGACAGCTTGTCGGCCAGCCAGGTCTTGAATTCCAGTTCGGTATACAGCTCGATCAGGCGGTCGGTGTCTTCTTCCTGCATTACCAGTGACTGCGGGGTCTGCTCAAGTTCCACATCGCATTTAATTGTGACCAGATCGCGTGACAGAGGCAGGAAACCCAGCGACTCGCGCAGGTATTGTCCGACCTTGCCCTTGAATTGATCCGCCTGCTGCATCACCTGATCCAGTGAATCGTATTCCGCCAACCACTTCACAGCGGTCTTGGGGCCGACCTTGGGCACCCCCGGGACGTTATCTACACTGTCACCTATCAGCGTCAGATAATCGATGATGCGATTCGGAGGAACACCGAATTTTTTGATTACTCCGGCCTCATCCAGACTTTCATTACTCATGGTGTTGATCAATCTGACCGAATCATCCACCAGCTGCGCCATATCTTTATCGCCTGTTGAAATGATGGTCTTCATATTCGCGGCCGTGGCCTGTTTGGACAGTGTTCCTATCACATCATCAGCCTCGACCCCTTCGACGCACAGCAAGGGCAGGCCCAGTGCACGGATCAGTTCATGCAGCGGTTGTATTTGCGTACGTAGCTCATCCGGCATTGGTGGCCGGTTAGCCTTGTACTCGGCATACATATCATTACGAAAGGTCTTACCCTTGGCATCGAACACAATCGCGATGTGTTCCGGTTTGTATTCACTTACCAGCTTCTGAATCATGGACACCACCCCTCGTACCGCATGGGTACACTGGCCGCGCGAATTGCGCATCTCGGGCAGCGCGTGAAAGGCGCGAAACAGGTATGACGAGCCATCGACAAGGATCAGGGTCTGTTCAGACATAAATTTCGGGATCTACATTAGGGGGGCAGACAATACATACCTTTATAGTCTGCCCCGGATGGAAATTCGATTTCAATTCTGCAATGCTACAGAACTATGAGCACCAATAAAAATGACCGCGTCGATGCGGTCAAAAAACCGGCCAGCGACACCGTCATTAGTAAGGAATCCTGGAAAATCTTTCAGATCATGGCTGAGTTTGTCGAAGGCTTTGAGCGCCTCAGCAACATCAAGCCCTCGGTCAGCATCTTTGGCTCTGCGCGGTGTAAGCCGGATCACCCGGATTACCTGCTGGCAGAAAGCATCGCCAGAAAACTCTCCGACGCCGGTTTTTCCATCGTCAGCGGTGGTGGTCCCGGCATTATGGAAGCCGCCAATAAAGGTGCCATGGCGGGTAAATCACCCAGCATCGGGCTAAACATCATGCTGCCCCATGAGCAAAAGGATAACCTCTATCAGGATGTGTCCCTGCATTTTCGTCATTTTTTCACACGCAAGGTCATGTTCGTAAAATATGCCTCTGCCTACGTGGTACTGCCCGGTGGCTTTGGCACCCTGGACGAACTGGCCGAGATTCTGACCCTGGTTCAGACCGAAAAAACCGGTCGTATACCGATTGTGCTGGTCGACAGTAAATTCTGGTCAGGATTAATTGAATGGTTAGGCTCTGCGATGGTCTCAAGAGGTGCGATCAATGCGTCTGATCTGGATCTGTTTAAAGTAGTGGACGACGCAGATGATGTAGTAGACTGCATCTTCACCTACTATGAGAAAAAGGGCTTTGAACCTTCAGAGGAAGAAGTTGAAAAACTCCTCCATCTTTAAGTTCAAAATTGTTCATCCATAGCCAGAAGAAAAATCATGCGTAAACTGAAAACCCTGTTCTTCATTACCGGTCTGCTGCTGGCGGCCAGTCTGTCAGCACAACAACCACAGGATCTGCAACCGGTCGACGACATTCCACCGCCTCCACCAATTCAGGATGGTGAACCGCTGGAACCAGAGGTGACGATTATCCGCAAGAAGGAGTCGACGATCGAAGAGTATCGCCTCAATGGACATCTCTACATGGTCAAGATCACCCCCAGCAAGGGCAAGCCTTACTTCCTGCGTGATAATGATGGTGATGGCTATCTGGAAAGTCGCATCAGTGAAATCTATTCCGACATGGTCGTGCCACAATGGGTCATCTTTAGCTGGAAATAAGAAGTCACCGTGGAACAATCGCAAGTCATCAAGGATCCAGCCGCGCAGCGCATCTTCGAAAACGCACGTCATCTGACCCTGCCACCCAATACCACCGCCTTTCGCCAGGGCGATGCCTGTGAAAATTATCTGCTCGTCACCAATGGCTCGGTGCGGGTTTTTGCCCGCTCGGAATCGGGCAGGGAAGTCCTGCTCTATCGAGTAACTTCCGGCAATTCCTGTGTACTCACCACCTCCTGCCTGCTCGGCAATGACTGTTATCCTGCGGAAGGTGTGACCGAGACCGAGGTTGAGGCGCTGGCAATCCCGATGGGGCAATTCAAACAGGCGCTGGCCGAATCCCGCGAGTTCCGTGACTTTGTATTCACATCGTTTGGCGAACGCCTGAGCAAGCTGATTACCCTGGTCGAACAAATCACCTTCGACCGACTCGAAATGCGCCTGTCCCGCGTACTGCTGGAAAAACAATCAGCCGGTATTCCCCTGCAACTTACCCATCAGGAACTGGCGACAGAGTTGGGCACCGCGCGCGAAGTAATCAGTCGTCAACTCAAGGATTTTGAAAAACGTGGTCTGATCAAACTCTCCCGCGGAGCGATGGAAATTCTCGATTTACCTGCCATGAAAAAAATATCTGCCCCTGTGTGACTTTGTCACTGATAGCACCGCTTGTCCTCGTCATAATTCGTCCGTAGCTAACCGAAACAGACACAACGAGGATTACACCATGAACAAGAATGTAGGCAACATCGACAAAACCCTGCGCATCATCGGCGGACTGATTCTGCTCAGCCTGGTATTCATCGGTCCACAGACCATGTGGGGCTGGTTAGGCATCGTGCCTCTGGCCACCGGCCTGATTAATTTCTGCCCTGTTTACCCTCTGCTGGGTATCAACACCTGTAAGGTCAGTTCAGCTAGCTGAATCACGCCTGCAACTACCGGTACGGGTCTAACCCACTCAGTTTCCCCGTATCGGTAGATACTTGTCCACACAGGCCGACCTCTGGCTGATTCGCCTGTCATCCATGCACTTCTTCTGCGCCAGCCTGTATTCACTGCGCTTATGCCCCCCGGTTTCCCGCAGAAACTCCACACCAGGATCCTGATAATCAGGGTATAGTCTGGCTTTACATCTGTCGTTCGCGTGATCTATGAAAGAAAATATTCAATATGTACTGGTCT
>JBFIID010000248.1:0-4099 GCA_041601415.1 Gammaproteobacteria bacterium | reverse complement strand
GGTGGCTACCCGTGTCGTTAGTGAGCCCGCGGCGCAATAGTTTTATCAGCCAACGGGTGTCTTCCTGGCTCAGAATTCCCTGCCAGGGCGGCATGGGGGTGCCGGGACGCCCCTGCATGATGGTGACGTAAAGTAATTCGTCGGGTCTGTCTGCCAGCACATCCGGGGTCAGGGGAGTGCCGAGACCGCCTTTGAGGGTCATGCCATGACAGGAACCGCAGTCCTGTTTCAACAGATGAGTGAGTTCCTGTTGACGCACCAGATTGGGATCGGCGCTGGCCATATGGGGCAGTAGACACACCGCCAGTGTCAGGATCTGTTTATTTGTGAGCATCCGTTTTCGTATCAGCTAAAGGGTGAAATCTCAGTGCTAAATCAATCGGAGAGTGCAAGTTACTCGCACACAGGCGGTGGCTCCTTGACCTAGGTCAAGGAGCATTTAAAGGCTAAATTATTCAATATAATCAGGAGGTTAATTTTGCGTACAGCAGAGGCAATGACTTTGGCAACTCGGCCGCATTACGGATCAGTGCATAGCCATTGGTGCCAAAAAGATGGGGCAGATAATCGTTGGCCTTTTCATCAATAGTGACGCAGAACGGTTGCAGTCCCTGTTGCCGGGCGGCGTGAACCGCATGACGCGTGTCCTCGATACCATAGCGACCTTCATACTGGTCGAGATCATTCGGTTTGCCATCAGTCAGTATCAACAACAATCGATGTCCTGCCGGCTGGATTTTGAGTAGTTCAGTGGCATGTCTGATGCCCGCGCCCAGACGGGTGTAATAACCGGGTTTAATCGCATTGATGCGGCCACGAATTCCGGCATGGTAGTTCTCATCAAAGGTTTTCAGGGTATGGACCCGCACCGGGTCACGTTTGCGCGAAGAAAAACCATACATACCAAAGCGATCACCGGTGGCGTGCAGGCACTCTGCAAACAGAAACAGGCTGTCACGAATGATATCGATCACGCGATGGTGATCATCGACCCAGGTATCGGTGGACAGGGATAAGTCGGCCAGTAACAGGCAGGCCAGATCGCGGTTACCGCTGCGTAGTTCCTGATAGAGCTTATCGGCTCCCATCCCATGACCGGTGCGTCGATCGGCTGCGTATTGTAGATAGGCATCCAGATCGACTTCCTGTCCATCTGCCTGGGCACGGTGCCATTTTCGTGCCGGTGCGACGGCCTGAAACTGGTTTTGCAGTCGCTTCGCCATACGCTTGAGGTGGGCGGGCAATGGCACCGGATCCGCATCGTCGGCCAGCATGGAAATGATGCGACAACGATCGGGCAGCAGACTCTGCTTTTTCCAGTCCCATTCGGGCAGCAGGATACCGCTGTCCAGCACACGGTCGTCTTCCTGTTCAGAGGGTAGATCCAGATCGAATTTGAGGCGTGCTTTTGCGGCCTTCTGGTTACGCGTTACCGAGATAATATCCAGATCCTGGGCAACGGATTCAGCGGTATCGAGATCTTCCTCATCATCACTATCACGATCCACCTTGATAAATTCACCCCAGCTAAAAATATTCTCCATCCGGATGGTGACCAGACCACGTCCATCTTCCGGGCTCTCCACGCGTTCGGCCTGGCGGCGACCTATATCCTCCGCAACCCGCGACTTGCCGCTGCGGTCATCATTATTCTCTTCATCATTACCCGCCGGCACGGTGTAAGGTCTTGGTGGATCCGGGTGCAACCAGAGATGAACGGGGTAGGGTGCATAGGTAGTCACAGGCAAGTGCTGGATACTACCGGGCACCTGCAGGGCCTGACGCAGCGCCAGTTCAATAGTTGCTTCCTCGGTCGGGAGTTCGTTTGCGGCGGGGCGTTGCTGCAAATGCGCATCCAGCAGTCGTTGATAACGGAGCTGCAGGCCTGGAAATGCACTGAGTGCCTTTGCGGTCATCGTCTGATTATGAATAAACCAGCTATCCGTAGAGGGCTCGTCGACAGCCGCTAATGCCGCCAGCCAGAAATACAGATCGCGGTTCAGCGCCTTGTCCGGAAAGCAGGCGAGGCTTGCCGGTAATCGCAGTGAGTGATCATCGCGCCAGGCCAGAGCCACCTTGTTATGGTTACCCGCAATACGTTGCAACAGATTACGGCGAGTCCGGTAGACCGTCTGGTCGGCCGTTTCTATCTGCAGACCACCGTCCCCACCCAGAGCGCGAAAAAAAATGGTGATGACTTTTTGCACTTCACTCAGAGGCACACGTGCCTCTGGATATTCGGTATCGGCCAGGCGGGTGATGAACTTATGCCAGAGTTGCCCAACATGCTCTTCCATCAGGCCATTCCTCCAGCAGATGACTTGGGCGTGGTTTCAGATCCGGGGCAGGGTGAACAATCGGGCGCTTTTATGGGTGTTTTTTTGCGCTTGCCCAGGAGTGTTTCAGAGATCTCTTCGGCATCCTGTCCGCTGGTCCATTTCAATAATGAAGGCTGGTTTTTCGGTGCCTGTACCTGGCTACAGGCAGAGATACACTGGGCGCACTCGGTACAGGCAAACATTTTACGTTTGATATTGCGTGGTTTCAGGCGCATCGGACAGACATTGTCACAGGCCTTGTTGCAATCCAGGCAGGCCGCAGCACGCTGACGGTCAAAATTGACCACCATCGCCTTTGAATTAGCCATCCATGCGTGACTTTGAAACACACCTACCGCGCAGGCATAGCGGCAGAAGAAATGTCGCGCAAAGGTAAATTCTATACTCAGCAAAAACGTCGCCACCAATAGAAAACGCCATTGATTGGGAGTCAGGCTGGCGGTTAAAAGATTATGATAAATCTCGAAGGGCGGCAGCAGATAGGTGAGCAGGGTGAGTGCCCAGATGAACGCAAAGCTGATAATTAACAACACCGTGGGTAACCAGTAAGAACTACTGGTGCTTAACCGGCTGCCGTCGGGCTGCGTCGGATCAACCGCAGCCGTCTCCCACAGGCTGGGTTTGCCAGAGGCCTTCTGCATGAGACGGTTGATCACCTCAATCATGGAGAAATGTGGGCACAGCCAACCGCAGTAGAGCCTGCCCCAGCGCCAGGCGACCAGCAGAACGGTGCCTGCCACCAGGGCCAGTGGCAGGAAGCCGCGCAGAATGACATTGAGGGTCATTTCAGCGGCAGAGAGCTCGCCAGTCCCTAAGCCAAGAGTCCAGTCCTGCCCGAAAAGTATGAAGTGGCCCAGGTGTAGATCGAGTCTGAATATATCCAGTGGTGGAGCAAGTAGAAATAACAGAAAAAAAGACATCTGAAACAGACCACGTTTGCGCTGTAATGGGCTGCGACTCATGCTTAACCGGACTGCGTTTTATCAGTAGGCAGGGCTGGGCCAATCAATGGATAACGCCAGGTTTGGCCGGCCATTGCCCTGGCGAGCCCTAAGGCCCCGAAGACCACCAGCGTAGAGTGAACCATGGTGAAATAGACGATCACCGCCATCCATATATAGCCCATACTGATATCGCCCAGCAATAACATTGAACCAAACACGGCGATCACAAAGACGATCAGAATTCCACCCCAGACACTGGTAACGAAGGTCTGCGTGAGATGCGCCGCAGCCAGCGGAGGTGCCGTTTTATGGTGACGGTAATAAAGCACGGCAAGGAGTACAAAACCCACCACTGGCAGGGCCAGCAGGTTGACCAGAAACAGTATCTCGGCAGTGACTGCCTGCTGCTGGCCCGGCTGAGGATCAGTGAGCCAGCGTGGCATCAATGACCTCCTGCAGCGCTGCAATTGTGTCCTCGTCATCTGTCAGTGGTTCAATAAGGGCAGCATGACAGGCATCACGCAGATTAAAGCCACTGTTAATAAGGGTTGCGGCATAGATGAGCAGGCGGCTGGAGGCCGCTTCTTCCAGATCATGGTCCTTTAATGCCCGCAGGGCATTCGCCAGGCTAACGAGTCGTTCCGCCTGCCCCTGTTCGATACCTGTCTCGCCGATTAAAATCTCGATTTCCAGCTCGGGCGTGGGGAAGTCGAAACTCATTCCGATAAAACGTTGCCGGGTGCTGGGTTTCATACCTTTCAGCAGGTTCTGGTAGCCCGGATTGTAGGAAATCACCAGCATGAATTCAGGAGGAGC
>JBFIID010000247.1:0-4104 GCA_041601415.1 Gammaproteobacteria bacterium | reverse complement strand
GGTGAGCGGGCAATGATCTGTCCCCGGTTATCGATCACCGCCGAGATACCCGTATTTGTCGCCCTGAGCATGAACCTCTGTGACTCCTGCGCCCGCATGCGCGCCATCTGCAAATGCTGATGAGGTGCAATTGAATCACCAAACCAGGCATCATTGCTGATATTTACCAGCACCGTCGCTGCGGGCAGGGCCTGTATGACCTCCTCACCAAAGGCATCTTCATAACAGATGGAAAAACCAAAGGTCTGACCGGCAACCTGTAACACGGGCGCTTCCTGCTCACCTTTTGAGAACTGCGACATGGGAATACTCAAGGCCGACAGTAAGGGACGCAACAGATCATTAAACGGCAGATACTCACCGAACGGCACCAGATGTCGCTTTTTATACACGCCCGGTTCGGCGCCAAAATTCAAAATGCTATTGTAATACTTCGAATCGCCCTGCTTTTTATAGGCCAGACCCAGCAGAATGTCCGATCCCGAAGCAACGGCGCGTGCCTGAAGCTCAAGCAGAAAATCCGACAATTGTGAATGAAACGCCGGGATCGCCGTCTCCGGCCAGACGATCACATCATGGCCCCAGACAGGTTCCGTGAGTCCCAGGTACAGTTTTTTGGTTGGTTCAAGTTCCTCTCGCAACCATTTTCGTTCCTGTGGTACCGCCCCCTGTACCAGCGCCACGGATAAATCATCGCCCTGTTTATGCGACCACTCATATCGCTCGAACACGGCACCGGTAAGCCACACGCAGAGCAGCGGAATAAAATAATAAAGACGTCTACGTCCCCTCGCCTGATTGATCATCAACAATAGACAGGCGCTCAGCACCAGCAGATAGCTGATCCCATACACACCCACGAGCGGCGCAAAACCAACCAGCTGTGAGTCGGTTTGACTATATCCCAGGTTAAGCCACGGAAAGCCGGTAAATAACCAGCCACGAACCCATTCCTGCAAGGTCCAGAGTGCGGGTAATAACAACAGCGTTCTAGCCGGAGTCGCAAAGGCATCAAGGCGCTGAGCGAGGGCCAACACGATGGCCGGATAGAGCGAAATAAACATCACGAAGGCGACGGTGACCGGCACCGAAAACCACAGGGACGGAATACCGAATTGATGAATACTGATCTGCAACCAGGAAACCCCGACACCAAACATACCCAGACCATACAGCCAGCCGAGGGCAAAGGCCTGACGCGGTGTTGCGCGTCGACTTATATAAAACAACACAGCCAGGGATAGCACCGGTAACAACAGCAGCCCGTAGGGTGCATAGGCTAACGGCAGCAGCGCTCCTGCAATCAGGGCGAGCAGATATTTCAGACGCGGGGATTGGGTGAACGGCAAGCTGGACTCTTTAGCGCAAACGGTCAATCAGCCTTCATCGGCCGCCTGATCATCCTGCAGACGAACCATACGCATTAACAGAATGCGGCGTTTGTCGGCACTGATAATCTTGAAATTGAAACCGGCGAAATCAACCGACTCTCCGCGCTGTGGTAGATGCCCGAAGGCACGCGTCACCAGACCACCCACGGTTTCATATTCCTCATCACCAAGATCCGTATTGAAATAGTCATTAAAATCTTCAATCGGGGTACGCGCCTTCACCGTGTAGCGATGGTCGCGATGTTCCTTGATGAAATCGTCCTCGTCGATATCGTGTTCATCATCGATATCACCAACGATCTGTTCCAGCACGTCCTCAATGGTGACCAGCCCGGAGGTCTCACCATACTCATCAATGACCACCGCCAGATGGTTTCGATTAGAACGAAACTCGCGCAGCAGCACGTTCAGGCGTTTGCTCTCCGGCACAAATACCGGTGAGCGCATCACATCACGAATGTTGAAGCGCCCGCCCGAGTCCTGCGCCAGATAGCTCAGGAGATCCTTGGCCAGCAGAATACCGAGTACCTTGCGGTTCTCATCAATCACGGGGAAACGTGAGTGACCGGATTCAGTCACCATCTGCAGGAAGTCCGCCGGTTCGTCGTCTTCCTGAATCACTGACATCTCGGAGGCCGGAATCATGATGTCTCTGACCTGCATCAGCGAGACCTGCATAGCACCCTCAAGCATGTTCAGGGTTTCCGGATCGATCAGGTGATTACTCTCGGTCAGTCTGAGAATTTCGATTAATTTTTCGCGGTCCCGTGGTACGCCTGTCAGTGCCTGTGCCAGCGCGCCCTTCAGTCGATCCATCACGGAACCGTTCGTACTTCCCTCTTCGCTCATTGTATCCCGGTTGTTTGGTAGGGGTCTGGGTAGTTTAACGTCGCCAGTATCCCGGTTTCCATAGATTCCATTGTATTGGCCTGCACATCGTCCTGATGGTCGTAACCCAGCAGATGTAACAAACCGTGTATCACCAGATGTGCCCAGTGGGCCTCCAGTGGTTTACCTTGCTCCTGCGCCTCGCGCTCGACGACCGGCGCACAGATCACCACATCGCCGAGCAGATCCGGCATGAACTGCTTTTCATCCGTGGCGGGAAATGACAGCACGTTAGTTGCGCCCTGACGATTTCGCCATTGTTCATTGAGCGCCGCCCCTTCTTCCAGATCGACCACTCTGATGGTTAGTTGAGCCGATTCCTGTAGCCCCTGCAAGCCGACCTCCAGCCAGTTTTCAAACTGGGACGGGGAAGGCAGGCTGGGTGACTCTGAAGCGATTTGCACATCCAGTTGCAAACTCATTTAGGCTTTTCACCCGACTCACTTTCGTGCAGCTCGTAGGCATCCAGAACCTTCGCCACCAGAGGATGACGCACCACGTCTTTTGACGTGAAGAAACTGAAGCTGATGCCATTGGTACCTTCCAGCACATCAATCGCATGGCGTAGTCCGGATTTACGTTCACGCGGTAGATCGACCTGGGTTATATCCCCGGTAATCACTGCCGTCGATCCGAAGCCAATCCGGGTCAGGAACATCTTCATCTGGTCGGTCGTGGTGTTCTGCGCCTCGTCCAGAATCACAAAGGCATCGTTCAGGGTGCGCCCACGCATGAAAGCGAGCGGCGCCACTTCAATAACATTACGTTCGATATATTTAGCCACCTTCTCAAACCCCAGCATCTCATACAGCGCGTCGTAGAGAGGACGTAGATAGGGGTCGATCTTCTGTGCCATATCACCGGGCAGGAAGCCGAGTTTTTCACCCGCCTCAACCGCCGGACGCACCAGACACAGGCGTCGTACCTGTTCTTTTTCCAGTGCCTCAACCGCACAGGCCACGGCCAGGTAGGTCTTACCGGTACCCGCCGGGCCGACCCCAAAATTAATATCGTGGGTAAGGATGTTGCGCAGATACTGCGACTGATGATCACCACGACCACGAATCAATCCACGCCGGGTTTTAATCACCACATGTTCGTGATGATCGGCCTGCATCATTTCATCAATACCGGACTCCTGCATGCTTAGATGAATCGCAGCGGGAGATAACACCTCATCCTCGGTGGAGGCATAGAGTGACTGGATCAAACCGGTGGTAACCTTTACCGCCTCGGTGCTGCCGATAACGCGGAAACTATTGCCACGGCTGTTGATTTCGACCCCCAGACGACGCTCCATCTGACGTAGATGTTCATCAAACTGACCGCAGAGATTGGCGAGACGGGCGTTGTCGACGGGTTCCAGCGTAAAGTCGCTGGCGATACTTTGCAGAGCCTTGGTCAAGGAGTTCAGGCAGCCTCGTGTTTTTGTTCAGGGGCATTCACCAGTTCACCACGTAGTGAATTGGGCAGAGCCTCGGTGATGCGAACTTCTACAAACTGGCCAATCAACTGCTGATCGCCATCGAAATTCACGACGCGGTTATTTTCGGTACGCCCTGCCATCTGTTTCGGATCCTTGCGTGAAGGTTTTTCCACCAGCACACGTTGAATCGTTCCCACCATCTGACGGCTGTATTCTGCGGTCTGTTGATTGATACGATCCTGCAGAATCTTAAGGCGTTGCTTCTTGGTCTCGGCACTCACATCATCCGGCAGGTTAGCGGCCGGTGTGCCAGGACGCTTACTATAGATAAAGCTGAAACTGTGATCGAAACCGATCTCGGCGATCAGGTCCATGGTCGCCTGAAAGTCCTCATCGGTC
>JBFIID010000246.1:0-4126 GCA_041601415.1 Gammaproteobacteria bacterium | reverse complement strand
CATCTTTATCACAGCAGCGTTCATCATCGGCGGACCGCACATGTAGTATTCGCAGTCTTCAGGCGCCGGATGATCCTTCAGGTAATTGTCGAACAAGACCTGGTGAATAAATCCTTTTAAGCCTGACCAGTTATCTTCCGGTTGTGGATCGGATAGCGCCAAGTGCCACTTAAAGTTCTCATTTTCCGCTTGCAGCTCATCATACTCTTCCGTATAGAAACACTCACGGAGAGACCGGGCACCGTACCAGAAAGAAATCTTACGTGAAGACTTCAGGCGACGCAGCTGATCGAAAATATGGGACCGCATCGGTGCCATACCAGCACCACCACCGATAAAGACCATTTCATTGTCGGTATCTTTGGCAAAGAACTCACCGAATGGTCCAAATACAGTCACTTTGTCACCTGGTTTCAGGCTGAATACCCAGGAAGACATGATACCAGGCGGGATGCCCTGTGCTCCGGGAGGCGGAGTGGCGCAGCGGATATTGAATTTCACCACACCTCTTTCTTCCGGATAGTTAGCCATTGAGTATGCGCGGATGGTGGTCTCGGTCACTTTGGATTCAAGGTTGAAGAAGCCAAAACGTTCCCAATCGCCCCGATATTCCTCTTCAATATCGAAATCACTGTATTTGACATGATGAGGTGGACACTCAAGCTGCACATAACCACCAGCGCGGAAGTTCACATTCTCACCTTCCGGTAAGCGCAATGTCAGCTCTTTGATGAAAGTAGCCACGTTAGGATTACTGTCCACTGTGCATTCCCACTGCTTCACGCCGAAAACTTCTTCGGGGACTTCAACCTTCATATCTTGCTTGACCGGAGTCTGACAAGACAAGCGCCAGCCTTCGTTAGCTTCACGACGGGTGAAGTGAGCCTCTTCAGTAGGCAACATGGCGCCGCCACCTTCAGTGACAACGCATTTACACTGAGCACAGCTACCCCCGCCACCGCAGGCAGAGGGCAAGAATAGGCCGGCATCAGAAAGGGTCTGCAGTAGTTTGTTGCCAGCGGGTACGGTGATTGTCTTTTCACCGTTGATCTCAATAGTGACGTCACCTGAGCTTACAAGGCGGGCACGGGCAGCCAAAATAAATGCCACTAAGGCCAACACCACAACGGTGAACATCACGACGCCGAGTATGATTTCCAGATTCATTATCGATCTTCTCCTCGCCGATTACAGGTCAATGCCGCCGAAGGACATAAAGCCCAACGACATCAGACCAACAGTGATAAAGGTTATGCCAAGACCTTGCAGACCCGCAGGCACATCGCTGTATTTCAGCTTCTCGCGCACACCTGCTAGGGCAATAATTGCCAGGGCCCAACCAACACCTGCTCCGAACCCGAACACCGTACTTTCGGCAAGGTCGTAGTCGCGCTCCACCATGAATAGAGCGGCACCCATAATGGCGCAATTCACCGTAATCAGCGGCAGAAATACGCCCAGAGCGTTATAGAGCGCGGGAACAAACTTATCGAGGAACATTTCCATGATCTGGACGATGGCCGCAATCACACCGATATAGCTAAGCAAACCGAGGAAGCTAAGGTCAACTTTCTCCATGCCAGGAATGCCGGTCCAAGTTAGCGCACCTTCAGAAAGCAAATAAGTAAAAATGAGATTGTTGGCTGGCACGGTTATGGTCAGTACAACAATGACAGCGATACCCAAACCAATTGCCGCCTGGACCTTCTTTGAAATCGCCAGAAATGTACACATTCCCAAGAAGAAGGCCAACGCCATGTTTTCAATGAAAACAGAGCGTACAAATAAACCCAGCAAATGTTCCATCAGGCAATCTCCCCCTGCAATGTATTGGGGGAGATCTTGAACTCAGGCTCTTCAACCTGAGACTTCTTCCAAGTACGCAGTCCCCATATGAATAGGCCAATCAGGAAAAAAGCGCTCGGGGGCAACAATAACAATCCATTCGGAACATACCAGCCACCGGTGCTTACCAAAGGCAGCACTTCAAACCCGAACAATTTACCGGCACCAAACAACTCTCGGATAAAGGCCAGCACCAGCAGAATCACACTGTAACCAAGTCCATTACCGATACCATCCAAAAAGCTCGCTACAGGTGGGTTTTTCATGGCATAAGCTTCTGCACGACCCATAACGATACAGTTCGTGATGATCAGGCCCACGAAGACTGACAATTGCTTACTAATGTCGTAAGCCACTGCCTTGAGGATCTGGTCCACCACAATCACCAACGAGGCAATAATAGTCATTTGCACAATAATCCGGATACTCGAAGGAATATGGTTCCGAATCATTGATACAAACATACTGGAAAAAGCCGTCACCAGCGTCAGCGCAATTGCCATCACCATGGACACCTTCATGCTTGACGTTACGGCCAAAGCAGAACAAATGCCCAAAATCTGAAGTGCAATTGGGTTATTGTTAAAAATCGGGTTCAATAAAACATCTTTAGTATTCATCGCCATGATCAGGCCTCCCCTGCACGCAAGTTAGCCAAGAATGGAGCAAAACCGTTTTCGCCCATCCAGAACTTAATCAGATTATCAACACCTCGACTGGTCAGAGTAGCACCTGATAGGCCATCGACCTGATGAGCCGCTTCAGGGCGGGTGTTATCTACGGTCCCTTTGATAACCGTCAGAACAGCCTGGTTATCTTTTCCATAGGTTTCTTTACCAACCCACTTAGCTTTCCAGCTTGGGTTATCTACCTCGCCTCCAAGACCGGGGGTTTCAGCGTGCTCGTAAAAGCCGAGACCAGCAACGGTATTAAAATCGGATTCCAAGGCAATAAAGCCATACAGTGTAGACCACAGCCCGTATCCCTTGATGGGCAGGATCACTTTTTCGATACCAGAGTCACCCTCAACGATGTAGACAAGTGCATAATCCGCACGGCGGCCAATCTTCGCGATATCTTCTTCTTCGCTCAGATCCTTTGATGTGGACGGCTCTTTTGAAGCCTTACGCTGATCATAACTGGCCGTATCTACCGCATCGCTGAACTTGCCAGTTCTCATATCAACAGCCTTGGTTTTCACACTCGCAAACTGCTCCTCCACACTCTGGCCAGACTTCAACATACCAGCAGCCGCCAGAATATTGGTTTTACGATCGAGAGCCTTGTTCACCTGCTGCGCCGGGCGCAACATAACCGCCGCAGTAGATACAAACACCGAGCAGACAATACAGAGTGCCAGTGCAACAATGATGGTTTTGGAAATAGAGTCGTTACTAGCCACGTGCCGCCCTCCGCTTGATGTTGGCTTCAACCACAAAGTGGTCAATCAATGGTGCAAACAGATTGGCAAACAGGATCGCCAGCATCATGCCCTCCGGGAAAGCCGGGTTGACTACACGTATCAGCACCACCATGACACCAATCAGTGCACCGAACCAGAGCTTACCAGTATCAGTCATTGACGCGGAGACAGGGTCGGTGGCCATAAATACCATCCCAAAGGCAAAACCTCCCATGACCAAGTGCCAGTACCAAGGCACATTGAACATCGGATTAGTGTCGGAGCCGATCAGGTTGAACAGTGTCGACAAGGCAATCATGCCGATCAAGACCCCGGCTATAATTCGCCAGGAGGCAATACGGTTTAACAGCAGTATGGCTCCACCAATGAAAATAGCCAGCGTTGATGTTTCACCTATAGAGCCGTGCATGTTGCCGAGAAATGCGTCCATCCAAGTCATATGTTGCTGTAGCACATCGAGGCCCTGGTTGGCAGCCAAAGATAAGGCAGTTGCTCCAGTGTAACCGTCAACAGCCGTCCACACGGCATCCCCGGACATTTCCGCAGGGTATGCAAAGAACAGGAAGGCTCGACCGGTCAGCGCAGGATTGAGGAAGTTTTTGCCGGTGCCGCCAAAGACTTCTTTACCAATCACCACACCAAAGCTGATACCCAAAGCAACCTGCCACAGAGGCATATCTGGAGGACAAATCAGGGCGAACAAAATGGAGGTAACAAAGAAGCCCTCGTTCACTTCATGGCCGCGGACCATGGCAAACAGAACTTCCCAGAAACCGCCAACAATAAAGGTGACCATGTAGATTGGCACAAAATAGACTGCTCCGTACCACATACAATCCCAAATGCTGTTAGGATCAT
>JBFIID010000245.1:0-4145 GCA_041601415.1 Gammaproteobacteria bacterium | reverse complement strand
GTAGATGTCCGTGCCCTCGTTGAAGTCAATGGTAATGTCCGTCAGGGCATACTTGGCAACGGAACGCAGCATGGTCATCTGGGGGATCCCCAGCATCTCGACTTCAACCGGCGCAGTAATGCGAGCCTCGACCTCCCCGGGCGTCATTCCCGGCGCCTTGATAATCACCTTCACCTGTGTGCTTGAAACATCAGGAAAGGCATCGATCGGTGTCTGCTGAAAAGAATACCAGCCACCGCCGATGAGCAGCATTGCCGCCAACAGCATCAGCAGCCGCTGGGTGAGTGAAAACTGAACCAGCTGCGCCAACATTATTCAGCCCCCCCCAACCACGCCGCCTTTAGCGCCGCAGTTCCGGAGATAGCCAGCAGGGAGCCTGACTGCAATGGCCCCGCAATCAGCAGGTGCCGGGGCTCGTCACTAATAATCTGAATCTCGGTGGGACGAAACCCCTTCTCGCTGGAGACGAAAACCCAAGCCTTAGCTGCGAACCGAACCAGCGCGCTACGCGGTACCCGGAAGACCATTCCTGTCGCCGCATCTGCGATCTGCGCCTGCACAAATTGACCTGGTCTTAATTGCTCCAGCCCCTGATTCAACTCAGCCCTGATCAGAACGCCCTGATCAGTGCCATGAACCATGCGGCCAACGGTGATCACTCGCCCGCTGACCGGGGGTTCCTGGATCTTCACCATGGTGTCCATGTTTACGTTGGCAGCACGCTCAAGGGGCACGTGGATTTCCAGCCACAGTGGCGAAAGATGTCCAACCTTATACAGCGGTTCAAGCGCGTCCAGGCGCTGACCCTGAGTTGCCAGTTGTTCCAGCACGACCCCACCTAGCTGAGCCCGAATCTGCAGACTCCCCGACAGTCTTCTATGACGGGCGAGGGATTCAATGTCCAGTCGTTCCATGCCGGCCATTTCCAGCATCTGGCGACTCTGATCCACATCGGTACGAACCTGCTGCAGACGTGAGCGGGTCTCCAGATAACGTCGTTCCGCAATGATCCCTTCTTCCTTGAGTTTCTTCTCACGTTCCAGCTCTGCCTCAATCAGGGCCATGCGCGTCAACGCCCCGAGATAATCCCTTTGCTTCTCAACCAGAGTCGGGCTTTTGATCAGCGCCACTACCTGATCTTTTTTAACAACCTCGCCTTCTACCACCAGCAGGCTCTCCAGCAGGCCATCGACAGGCGCACTGACGACTCGTAGCTGTTTATTGGGTACCACCACACTGGCCGGGTAACTGCTTCCCCAACCACTTCCTGTACTGCTAATCGCTTCTGTCTGGATCCCCAGAGCAGCCTGCTGCACATTGTCGATGGCGATCAGAGTCTCGGCATTGGTGACCTGTGCTATCAGCACGGTGACAAAAAGAAGGATAATTTTCATTTCGGCATAACTCCTGATGCATGCGTGTAACGACTGATGGCAAGTTGATATTCAAGCTCGGCGCGCTGCATCGCCTGGGCGGCGTCGGCGGCCTGTTCACGGGCATGTAACAGCAACACCAGATCGGACTCACCCAGTTCAAAGGCACGTTGTTGCAAACGCAAACTGTTGCTGGCCAGCCTGTTCTGCTGGTCGGCCAGATCACTGGCGCGCTGCGCAAATTTCACCGAGTAGCCGGCCTGCTCAAGTCGCAGTTCCAGCTCGCGCTGCACACGGGCGCGCTCGGACTGGGTACCCGTCAGACTGGCTTCTGCCTCGGCAATGCGTGGCGCTGCATGTGAGCTACTACCAAACGGCAGGCTAAACGCCACACCGAAGGAATTGTTATAGGGTTCGAGGCGCGCGCCGCGATCACGTTTGCCGTAAAAAGTCAGTTCGGGGTTCGCACGACGGGAAAGGCGTACATCATTACGTGTCGCGATGGCCTGGTTGATCTGTGCATCTGCGGCCAACAGCCGGGGATGGCTGCTCGTCAGAATCGGCGTCTGCTGTGGTAACTCTGACAGATCGTCAGGTAACTCATCGCTACCTGTATAGGATCGCCAGGCCTCCCTGGCTAGCTCCAGTTGCCCCTCGGTATCAAGACTGCGC
Source organism: Gammaproteobacteria bacterium (assembly GCA_041601415.1). GTDB lineage: Bacteria > Pseudomonadota > Gammaproteobacteria > JBFIID01 > JBFIID01 > JBFIID01. Next base: position 2,100 of record JBFIID010000245.1, on the reverse strand, counting down.
GCCTGACGACCGATAGTCTCCTGTTCGGCCAGCAGCAGATTGGTGTTTGCCAGTTCACCAGCAGCAACGCGCAGACGAATATCACGCTCAAGTGCCTGGGCTGAATTCCACTGTTGTAGCGCCTGACTGTGATCGGACTCTGCCAGCCTGACTTTCCAGGCAAGCTCCTGCACCTCACCCGCCACCCGCCAGGACAGCACTTGATAGACCGCATCGGATCTGGAGTAGATCGTCTCTGCCAGTTGTGTGCGGCCATCGCGCTGGCCGGGCAACCAGACCGGCACTGTCAGACTCGCCTCCCACTCACGAAAACCATCACCACTACCCGGTTGATCAGTCTGGTGGCGCAGACTGGCCGCAGGATCACCACCAAACAGGCTGCTGGCCTGTTCTTCAAAGGCGGCACCAATACGTCGGTGAGCCGCAGCCATCACCGCCTCCGGATGCCTGCTCAGGGCATTCTGGATCACCTCCGCCAGACCGATTGCCTGCGTATTGCTGGAGAATAAAAGACCTGGCAGAGACAGAATGAGGATTGCCAGTTTTACTGGCCGTTGAGCTGACACCGTGATGATCTCCTGTTCCTGTTTAACTCGGAACTGGAGCCTAGCAAGGCTAACTTAAAACAAACTTAAAGGGATTGGAGCAGGAACAAGGAAAATTAAATCAGCAAAAGTTATTCGTGCTCATTTCAGCGCGCGCAGACGCCTGGCCTCCATCGGGTCAATAAGCAGTTCCCGATAGATTTCGATCCGATCACCCGCCTGCACGGGTCGCTCTAGCGCGCAGACTTCACTGAAAATACCGACCTTGTTATGCGTCAAATCGATCTCGGGGTGAGTCGTCAGAATGCCCGACTGTCGGATCGACTGTTCAACCGTCAAGCCGGGCTCAACCGTGAGCGAGATCACTGTCTGTTGCTCGGGCAGTGCGTAGACGATCTGGATTTCGGCAGACTCAGCGTGCGCCATATTGCTGCACGGCGCGCTGGCAGAAGGCATCCACCAACGTAGTAGTAATCATATTGAAGGGTTTGTTGAGTGCCATCGCCAGGATCCTGCTGGCAAATTCAAAGTCCATCTCGAGTTTAACCTGACATCCATCGTCACCCAGTGAATCAAAACGCCAGACCCCATTCAGGTGTTTGAAGGGACCTTCCACCAGTTCCATCTCAATACGCTGACCATCCTGCATCTGGTTACGGGTAGTAAAGGCATGCCTGAGCTTACCCAGCGACATCTCCAGCCGGGCACTCAGCTGCGAGCCTTCTTTACTCAGAATCTTTGCGCCCTTACACCAGGGCAGAAACTCCGGGTAGGAATGAATGTCGCTAACCAGCCGGTACATCTCATCCGAGCTATACGGTACCAGGGCAGTTTTTCTTACTGTCGTCATCACTCCAGTCAATTCATGGTCGTTAAAGTGTTTGCAGCGACTACCCGCTACGGTTAAATCAGGCCGAGTGCGTTCAGTAATATCAGACCTACCCCGACCGGGGTGATATAGCGTACCAGAAACAGCCATACCCGATACAGCAGGGAATTCCCCAGGCCCAGTTCCTCCTGAGTGGTTTGCTGGCCCAGACGCCAGCCAGCAAAGATCGCAATCAAAATACCACCCAGCGGCAGCATTATATTGGCGGTGACATAATCCAGTAGATCAAAGAAGGCCAGACCAAAGATCTTTTTCTCCGACCAGATATTCAATGAGAGCAGGCAAAACACCCCCAGCAACCAGGCAAATCCGCCTGCCAGAACACTTGCCTTGACGCGCTTCATGCCATGATTTTCCACCAGCCATGCGACCACCGGTTCCAGCAGGGAAATTGCAGATGTCCAGCCCGCAAACATCAGCAAGACGAAAAACAGCACGCCGAAAATATTTCCGCCCGGCATCTTGCCGAAGGCAATCGGCAGGGTCTGGAAGATGAGCCCCGGCCCCCCCTCGGGAGTGAGTCCGTAATGAAACACCAGGGGGAAAATAGCCAGGCCGGCTAACAGGGCCACGGCCGTGTCGGCAAAGGCAATAATCACAACGGTGCGAGGAATAGAGGTTGAAGAAGGTAAGTAGGAGCCGTAGATCATGATCGCCCCCATACCG
>JBFIID010000244.1:0-4161 GCA_041601415.1 Gammaproteobacteria bacterium | reverse complement strand
TAATAGATAGGCGGGATGATAGGTTACAACCAGCGGGATCTGCGCCTCACCATAGCGGTGTTGCTGACCACGCATTTTGCCAACCGTATCGTCACAATGGAGTAAATTACTTGCCGCCACCTTGCCCAGGGCGAGGATTAAATCTGGCTGGATCAGGGCGATCTGTCTCTCTAGATAGGCATGACAGGCGGTTGCCTCTTCGCGATGTGGATTGCGATTTCCGGGTGGTCTGCATTTAACGATGTTAGCGATATAGACTGCCTCGCGTTGCAGCCCAATCGCCTCAAGCATGGCATTCAGTAGTTGACCGGCACGCCCGACAAACGGCTCACCCTGCTGGTCTTCATCCGCACCGGGGGCCTCTCCAACAAGTAACCAGCTTGCCTGTTTGTTACCGGTACCAAACACCGTGCGCGTTCGGCCCGCGTGTAATTCACAGGCCGTACAGTTTGCCACGCAGGATTCTAACTGCTGCCAGTCGTAATCGCTGACGTCTGCCGCTGGCTGCTTCTTCACCTCTATCCCAGGATCTGGTGTGACTTCCGCTGACGTCTCGATCAATAGCTCAGACTCAACATCAGCAGACTCCGTGTCCGGACACGACACCGGGGTCTGCCCCTGACGCCGTACCCAGACATCCACCCCCATTGCGCGGAGGGTTTCGAGCCTGCGATTATTCACACGTGATCACTGATCTGCGGGTGTTGACGGTCATCGACCGCCAGCGCCTTATTCAGTGCGTTGATATAGGCGCGTGCCGAGGCCACAACGATATCGGTATCCGAGCCCTGGCCATTCACAATACGCCCGGCACTGTCCAGTCGCACGGTCACTTCACCCTGGGAATCGGTACCCGTTGTAATATTGTTCACCGAATACAGTTGCAGACTGCAGTTGCTCTTGATCAGTTTCTCTATGCAACGAAACGTCGCGTCTACCACACCACTGCCTGTCTCTGTGCAGCGTTGCTCATCACCATCGACCCACAGGGTGATGTCCGCCTGCGGTGTTTCACCGGTCTCTGATGTCACCTTCAACGCGATCAATTTTATCTTCTCGTTCTCTGAGGAAAGATTGGTCTCAGTCACCAGAGCCTGCAGATCCTCATCAAAGATCTCATGCTTTTTGTCGGCCAGTACCTTGAAGCGGATGAAGGCCTCATTCAGGTCTTCTTCTCGCTCAAATTCGGCCCCCAGATCCTTCAGGCGGCTACGGAACGCACTGCGTCCAGAGTGTTTGCCGAGCACCATGCGATTGGCATTCCAGCCCACATCTTCGGCACGCATGATCTCATAGGTCTCGCGACTCTTGAGTACACCATCCTGATGGATGCCTGATTCATGTGCGAATGCGTTGGCACCGACGATCGCCTTGTTCGGTTGGACCGGGAAACCGGTGATGTTCGAGACCAGTCTGGAACAATGCACGATCTGCGTGGTGTCGAGGGTGTGCTCACAGTCGAACTGATCCGCGCGGGTCGAGACCGCCATGACTATTTCTTCCAGCGCGGCATTACCGGCACGCTCACCCAAACCATTAATTGTACATTCCACCTGACGCGCACCATTCAACACCGCCGACAGGGAGTTCCCCACCGCCAGGCCAAGGTCATTGTGACAGTGCACTGAAAAAATGGCCTTATCACTGTTAGGTACACGCTCGATCAAGTCACGAATCAGGTCGCCAAAAATATTCGGCAGACTGTAACCCACAGTATCAGGTATATTCACCGTCCTGGCACCCGCATCAATCACCGCCTCGAGGACACGACAGAGGAAATCCGGCTCGGAACGACCGGCATCCTCCGGCGAGAACTCCACATCATCGGTATAATTACGCGCCCGCTTAACCGCCTTTACCGCCTCTTCGATCACCTGTTCCGGCTCCATCTTCAACTTCATCTTCATATGGATTGGAGAGGTCGCCAGAAAGGTATGAATTCGCGATGAATTTGCCCCTTTAAGGGCTTCGGCAGCACGGTCAATATCCTTGTCCAGCGCACGTGCAAGTCCACAGATGGTGCTGTCCTTGACGACTGCGGCAATCGCCTTCACCGCCTCAAAATCACCCGGGCTGGCGATCGGGAAACCGGCCTCGATCACATCCACGCGCATACGCTCCAGCGCCTTGGCAATACGAAGTTTTTCATCCCTGGTCATGGACGCGCCCGGTGACTGTTCACCATCACGCAATGTGGTATCAAATATTACAAGTTTGTCTTTCATGATCACTCTCCGCTACGCACGGCTTTTACCGAGCGTCTTCGGTTTTAAAATTCAGGTTGTTGTTCGCGTTGATTCCCTCGCCAGGGTGAAATAGTCGTATGCCCTAGCAGGGCAGCAGGAGTGATAGACGCAGTGATGCCGCCGGCAAGCCGGGGTAGGACATCATTATTTGAACTGCATCTTTCATAGCGACAGTGAGATTTTCTATTCGAGCTTTGAAATATAACGGCGACCAGACTGAAAAACAACAGGGTTCGCCGATCTTTACTGCTGCTCTGGTGGCTGGGCATCATCTTCGCTACTGGAAACTCGGCGAGCCTCGCGATGTTCCCTGATGCGAGTCAGGGTCAGTACCGGGCCGGATGAGGCATAGACCAGTGCGATACTGGACAGGATCAATGAGGGCTCGACGGAAATAAGGGCAAAGCCCATAACGATCACCAGCACCGTGAAGAACGGCACCTTACCTTTCAGATCCAGCTCCTTGAAACTGTTGTAACGGATATTGCTCACCATCAACAAACCCGCGAGAACCGTAATCACGAAACAGACAGGTGCCATGGCCACATGTTCGCGTAACTCATATTCGGTGGACAGCCACACCAGACCCGCCATCAGTGCCGCTGCAGCGGGGCTTGCCAGCCCCTGAAAATAGCGTTTGTCGGCAATCCCTACCTGGGTATTGAAACGCGCCAGACGTAATGCGGTGGCGGAAGCATAGACAAAGGCCGCCAGCCAGCCAGCCTTCCCGAGGGTCGATAGCGACCACTGATACATCACCAGCGATGGGGCCAGTCCAAATGAAATCATGTCCGACAGACTGTCGTACTGCGCACCAAAATCACTTTGGGTATTGGTCATGCGGGCAATACGCCCGTCCATCCCGTCCAGCACCATGGCGACAAAGATAGCGATGGAGGCGGCCTCAAAGCGATCGTTCATGGAGGCCACAATGGCGTAAAAACCGGCAAACAGGGCGGCAGTGGTAAACAGGTTGGGCAACAGATAAATGCCGCGCCGTGCCTTGGGTTTTTGTTCGGTCATGTTGAATGCCTCTGCAAACTTTTAAACAGCGCTGGTCTCGGACGACGGCTGAGTGGTAGCAGAAACTTCAGCCAGATGAACCAGTTCGCCTAATATACTCGATCCGGCCACAACTTTATCACCGTTTCCAACCTGGACGCGTGTATTCTCTGCCAGAAACACCTCGACCTCGGCACCAAAATACACTAGCCCGCAACGCTGTCCCTGCCCAACCCGTTCTCCCGCGCGTAACTTACAACGCAGGCGGGAACTGAGATGGCGGGTATAGATGACCATAACGGCATCATCACCTTCGTCGGTTTTTATCCAGTGTGCGCTCTGATAAAAGTCGGCATTCAACCCACCACCTGCAGCCGGTTTTGCATACCATTGTTTCATCACCTTACCTTCAAGCGGGCTGTGCAGGGCAAACAGATCCAGCGGACTCATTTTCAGCCGTATCCGCGTCGCCTGTCGTTCCAGCCAGGGGTCATTCGTTTTATCAACGAGGATTACGCTCGCCTGCACCGGACTAATCACCGCCAGCGGTTTTGATGGGGTTACTCGATGTGGATCGCGAAATATAAAAACCAGAAGTAGCATGATTAACCAGGCCGGAAGCGAGGCTAGCAGGCCCACCTTGAAGACGGTTAAGAATGACAACATCAGCGCGAGGCCAATGGGTATCCAGCCCTCACGGGCGATTAAAGGGTATTTACTCACTCTATGTCCTGCTCGGTGTTGCTGGCCTGACTCCAGGCCGACATCCAGATCAGGCAATCCCCTTCATTCCTGACACTGGCTAAAAAAAAAGGACCGTTTCCGGTCCCCGATGACGGCTTATATTGCCGTTCCCCCCTGGTATCACGGCCCTGTCTGTTGCGGGTCTGAGCCCACAACAGACAGGTATCGC
>JBFIID010000243.1:0-4192 GCA_041601415.1 Gammaproteobacteria bacterium | reverse complement strand
TAAATGTTGTATTGGTCACTCTGCTTCACCTCGATACAGTGTCATACACCGTTCGAGGGCGCGTTTATGACGCATTTTTGTGGCGCTAAGGTTTAATTCAAGGACTTCTGAAATCTCCTGCATGGAGAGCCCATTGATATGTCGTAGTAACAGTATGCTGCGATCTCTATCCGAGAGACTTGCCAGCGCGGCATTCAGGCGATCGCCCGTGTCATCGGCCTCCACAGACTCTTCATGACTCGCATGCATGGATTCGATATCGGTCTCGAATAACTCATTGCTGTGACGGTGCTTTTTTTCTTTCTGGCTAAACACGTAACATTGATTGTTTGCGATGGTGAGTAACCAGGTGCGAAATGAAGAACGGCCTTCGAATGTTTTCAGGTGATGAAAGACACGGATAAAGACGTCCTGACAGACCTCTTCTGCATCAGCATGGTTACGTAGGTAGCGTTGGGAAAAGCGGATCACATCGCCCTGATACCGATTGACCAGTTGTTCAAAGGCGGTGGTGACATAAGGTAGCTCTATTTTGCACTGATCAATCAGTGCCTGACTTTCTTCCACCTTGTCAGTCATTAATGAGTCCGGGGCGGTCTGTTCTACAGGAATGGGAAGAAGACTCCAGAATGTTTAAAAGTCACATGCGAATAGCGCTAGACTGTGACTATTGTATTCGCTCTCTAGTCTAAATGGGAACGCGTACTTACACTTATTTATCAGGGGGCAGGGCAATGGAGCAATATCAGCAACAACTTTCAGAATTGCTGGCTGAGAGTTATTCAAGTCTGCAGGAGATGCTGTATCAATTGTTGCCCAGCCTCCTGGGTTCCATCGGTTTGTTATTACTGGGCTGGCTATTGGCCAGAACAATTCGACTACTGATTCTTCGCGCCGGCGAAGGTATCGATCGCCTGATACAGGTATTTAATCGCTCACAGACAAACACGGTATCTGGCTGGAAAGTCTCCCAGTACCTGAGTACCACCCTGTACTGGCTGGTCATCATCTTCTTCGTCACGGCAGCAGCAGAAAATATGGGCCTGCCCGGGTTGTCACACTGGTTGAACCAGTTGATGACCTATCTACCACGCGTGGTCGCTGCGGGTGTGGTGATATTCCTCGGCTACATGTTAAGTCAGGTTGCCCGCAATACATTGCGAGGTTTACTGCATAACATGCCTCCTGAACAGGCCTCTCACATCAGTGAAGGTGCCTATCATCTGATTCTTATCATGGCCGTGCTGATTGGTGTTGGGCAACTTGGCATTGATCTTTCGCTGTTAGTGAATCTGTTAACCATCGTCGTGGCGGCCTTGTTTGGCGGTGCGGCGATAGCACTGGGCATGGGCGCGCGCACGGCCGTTGCTAATCTGTTTGCCTGCCAGCAGTTGCAGCATCAGTATCGTGTGGGTGATGTGGTGCGTTTGGGTAACACCGAAGGTCGTATTACTGAAATCATGTCGGGTGCGGTCCTGCTTGATACCGAGATGGGTCAGAGCATGGTACCTGCGCATTTGTTTAACAAGATGGAAAGTATTCGACTGGAAGAGGAGCCACTGGCATGAGTCAGGGACTGGATCGCAGGTTGATCGCAGATCACCCTGAAATTGCTGCAGAAATTCTGGAGGCCTACCCTACGGTTGAACTGGCTGATTATCTGGCTCAACTCGATGTCCCGCTGATTGTTCTGTTATTAAAAAAAATCCACGCGACACTCGGTGCTGAGGCCCTTTATTTGCTAGTGCCTGAGAAACAGAAACTGGTGCTTGAAACCCTGAGTACCGATGACCTGGTACGTTTACTGGGAACCATGAGTGACAGTGAAAAACGCTCGGCATTGCTTGGCCGTATACCACGTCGGAGGGAGAGAAAACTGCGTTTACGTCTGCGAGCCGGTAGAGATACGGTTGGCGATTTGATGGATGTCGATATGCAGACCCTGAGTCCTGCTATGACCGTTAGACAGGCGCGATGGCGGCTGATGCGCTCACGCAATATTCAACAGAACCAGATGTATGTGGTGGACGATCAAGGCCACCTGAGTGGTTATATCATGGTCATCGAGTTGTTAAGGGCACCCGGTAAAACCGATATAAGAAAAATTATACATCCGGTTGATCAACTTCTGAGTATGAATACACGGCTTGAGACTATCCAGCATCGAGACTACTGGGGCAATCATGAGTTACTACCCGTGGTCGATCGGAATGACATGTTTCGTGGGCAACTTAGCTGGTTAACCTGCCAGCAGCATCAAACTAAAGTCTCCGGGCCTGAACCGGCATCCCTGATGGATGTGGTGTACGAAAGTTTCGAACTTTACTGGCGGGTACTTGCAAATTTGCTGGTTCCCGCACGCCAACACAAGGAGGAAGAAAAATGACAGGCATTACTGCAGCCCTGGAACAGGCATTTATTCAGAAATTTCCTTCTGAAGCAGGACACGTACTGGAAGATGAGTCGCTGAATAGTCTGTTGAAGATTATTGAGGGACGCCCCGTGTCGCATGTGGTGACTCTCCTGTCGGGTATGTCACGTGAAGGCGCAAGGCGTTTGTTACTGGCAATGCCTGAAGAGCAGGTCAAGTCGGTACTGGGGGAGATGGACATACGTGACATTGCCGAGATGCTGGTTGGGATGAGTCCTGAAGCGTCGACGCGCATGCAGGAGAATCTCGACAAGTCAGATCAGCGGGCGGTGACGGAGCTCTTAAGCTACCGACATGATAGTGCCGGCCAGTTAATGGATCCGCGTTATATCACCTTTGATGCAGAGATGACTGTCGAAGAGGCGCTTGAACGGCTGCGTCGCCAGGGTAGAAACAGTCATGAACGCAATAATGTTTATGTGGCTGACACACAACGTCGACCCGTGGCGAAAGTCAGTGTCGTCGATCTGGCACTCGCCAGTCCGGACGATCAGATCAGTCAACTGATGCGACCGCTGACGGCTATTGCACAGGTAACCGATAGCCGCGAAGACATCGTCAAGCAAATGGATCGCTTTCATCTGGCCACCATTCCGGTGGTCGATTTTGAAGGGCAGCTAAGAGGTGTGATTCGGTATAACAGCCTCGTAAGTGCCGCGGTTGAGGAAGCCAGTCTGGACATCCAGACCATGGTGGGTGTGAGCAAGGACGAACGTGCCCTGTCGAAGGTGACGTTTGCTGTTAGTAAACGTTTACCCTGGTTACAGATTAATCTGGTGACGGCATTCCTTGCCGCCGCAGTCGTTGGATTATTCGAATCAACGATAGCGCAGAATACAGCGCTCGCAGTTTTATTACCGGTGGTCGCCGGACAGTCGGGTAATACCGGTGCACAGGCTCTGGCTGTCACCATGCGTGGTCTGGCATTGCGGGAGATTCATACAGGTCACTGGTTACGTGTCGTCCTTAAGGAAGCCAATGTTGGATTTATCAACAGCCTGGCCGTGGCACTGGTTACTGCTGCAGGTGTCTATTTCTGGAGTGGCTCTGCCGGTCTCAGCGGTATCATCGGCATTTCAATGATAATGTCGATGGTGATAGCTGGCATCAGTGGCGCGGCGATTCCGATTATGTTGCAACGACTGGGCATGGACCCGGCGGCTTCGTCATCGATTATTCTGACCACCGTTACCGATATCGCGGGCTTCTTCAGTTTCCTTGGTATTGCCACAGTAATGATGAGCAGTATCTAGGCATGAGGGCTTACCCCGAAGCTATATTCCGAGCTGTCATTCAAAACAGGGCATATATAAAGGGTGCAACGGCGGAACCTTCGGTTAAGATGATGAACACGCCGAGCAGCAACAGAATCATTACCAGTGGTAACAGGTAATATTTTTTGCGGCTCCTGATGAAGAGATAAAAGTCTTTCAGAAAGCTAATCACATCAGGCACACTTGACTGCTGGTTTGTACGGCTGTTGCGTTGTTTTCCGGGGGCATAGTCAGGAAGTTTATGGCATTTGCCTGAGGTCAGTTTAGCGCGCTGAATCATGCACTAATGGTAGTGATTGATTTCTGTACAAGGTCGTTTCTAGCTGCTAAGATTATGCGTGGATATTTTTCACACGTCAAGGAAATGATTTAAACCTCTAGCAGATGAAGCGAGTTCAGCAACAGTCAGCGGCAGATGTCTCCAGTGCCTTCATAGTGGCTCTGAAACGTATGCTACGTCCTCTGGTGAAGACCCTGGTTATTCAGC
>JBFIID010000242.1:0-4213 GCA_041601415.1 Gammaproteobacteria bacterium | reverse complement strand
TTCGAATTCCGTGTGTCTCAATGGTCAGGCCTTCGTGCAGGAACTCGAGACACTCCTGGGGCGTGAGGTACGGGTCGCCAATGATGCCGATTGTATGACCCTCTCCGAGGCGGTCGATGGCGCAGGGCAGGGCGCACAAACGGTGTTTGGCATGATCCTCGGTACTGGCGTCGGTGGTGGCATTGTGGTGCAGGGGCAGTTATTGCAGGGGCCGAATGCGATTGCCGGGGAGTGGGGGCATAACCCACTACCCTGGCCAAACCAGAGCGAGTTACCCGGGCCTGGCTGTTACTGTGGTAAATCATCCTGTATTGAAACCTGGCTATCGGGTCCCGGTTTGTGTCGTGATTATGCACAGGAAAATGGACAGCAACTGCCGGCGGAGGCCATTGTGCAGGCCGCTGTACAGGGCGATGAACGGGCGAATCGGGCCATGCGACGCTACGAAGACCGACTGGCACGCAGTCTGGCTAGCGTTATTAATCTGCTCGATCCGCAGGTTTGTGTGCTGGCAGGCGGGATGTCCAATATCCAGCGACTCTATCGTGAAGTACCAGCGCGATTGCAGGATTACGTGTTTTCGGATCGGGTCGATACCCTGATAAAACCGGCATTACATGGCGATAGTAGTGGTGTCCGCGGTGCTGCCTGGCTTTGGCCCGCCGCTTAAAACCGGTTTTCTGGCCCTTTGTAGACAGATTCTAGCCGAGTGTGACCCAGGTCTCTAACTTGCCTGAGATGGTCCGGCCGAGTGTGATGCTATTCACAGTCAACTGCGCATTGCTCACCTAGACTTATATCCAACATCATTCCTCCTAAAGATGTGAAATTTGTGCACTCGGTGGTCACTCTATCCTCCCCCCCCCCTAAAAGAGTGATTCACCGGGTTTTTTTTGTCTGCAATTTCCCGCCTCAGCGACATATACTGCTTAGAAGAAGTTCATAAGCCAGGAGAGGGCATAAGAATGAAAAAAACCAGGCAGGAGTGGCAACAGAGTCTTAGCCCGGAGCAGTTCGAGGTGTGCTGGAACAAGGGCACCGAGCAACCATTCAGCGGCGAATACAATCAGTGTAATGAAGACGGTACATACCACTGCGTCTGCTGTGGGCATGCCCTGTTCAGTTCAGAACAAAAGTTTGACTCCGGTTGTGGCTGGCCGAGTTTTTCCCAGCCTATAGACAGTAAGGATGTCCACGAGGATCTGGACGAGAGTCATGGTATGCGCCGGGTCGAAGTGACCTGTGATAACTGTGGGGCTCATCTGGGACATGTGTTTAACGATGGTCCCGCACCCACGGGTCAGCGCTATTGCATTAACTCTGTGTCACTGAAACTGAAGCCTGATTGAGACCCGTAATACTGGCTCATCTGTTCCGGGACCTTGACTCAGAGTTCGTGCACTTCGGTGAAGACAATGTCTTCCTGAGGGGCCTGAATGAAATGACCCGAGACAAAATCGACGCCTGCCATGATCATCTTGGTCAGGTCTTCATTGCACTCCAGCTTATTAGCGACCGCAAAGGCTTGATTGTCATGCGCGAGGGCGACAATACGTTCGGCTTCTTTCTGACTGACGATCTCTTCACCGTCAACACAGGGGTTGAACATCAGAAAGTCGAATTTGAGAATTCGGGCAATTGTCGAGAACTGGCTGGCATCGGTGACATTATCCAGGGCCAGGGCAACGCCCAGAGATTCCCTGATATGTCGCATTAGGAATAGTGCCTTCTTTTCATGCTTCAGAAATTTCTCTGCGGGCATCTTGAAGATCAGTGAACGCATCAGATGGGTTACACCAAGCTTATCCCCCAGTTGTTTCAGCCAGGCCGGTAGATCCTTGTCGGTCAGACTGTCCTCGGTGAGGGTTATCATGAAACCCTGTCGGTGTTCCGGGGTCTTTTCGCTGAGCTCTTTCAAGGTGTTGAGAGTGCGCTGTATGACCCAGCGATCGAGGCTTTTTTTCAGATTGTTGTTGCGTATGGTGGGCATAAACTCCAGTGGTGAAATGGCGTTTTCATCGTCGCCACGCAGGCTAACACGAACCATGTAAAGTGCATCCAGTGCAGTCTCTGCTTCTACGATCCTGATCAGAGGTTGATAGTTGGGCACGGCCCTGTTGTTACGGAAAGCATCGATAATTTGCTGTTTAAGTGCCTCATCCTGTGCGGTGCTGATTTCCTCGGGGGTGTCATAAATATGCCAGGTATTGCCAGGCACATTTCTGGCATTGAGGCAGGCATCGTCGAGGCGGGACAAAATCGTATCGATGCTGATGTTGACCTCTTTATTCGGAACCAGACCCATGCTCACGGTAAACTCAATGCGCATTTCGCCCTCGCTATAGGCTCTCGCACTCATATCATTAGTGATGGCCTCGGCCAGTTGCTGGCCACGGTCATCTTTGGCGTAGCTGGAGACGATACCTGCGATACTGGAGTCACCGATGCGGATAATGCTGTGTGTTGTACCGATACTGTCCAGTAATTTATTCACACGGTGTGAAACAAAGGCACCGAGACGGTCGGTACTCATCATGCCGTACTGGTCACGAAGACGCTGGAAATTATCGATTTCAATCAGGAAGGCCAGATCTTTCTCGCCGATTCCTTCCAGTTTGGAGAGAAACTTGCTCTTGTTAAAAATATGGTTGGAAAGCCCGATGGTGTTAATCAGGTCTTTGTCTTCTTCGTGCCTCTCCAGTACTTTTTCGATGCTTTCCCGCAGCTGGGTTTTCGTCAGCCCCTGTTTGCGCAGGTAATCCTGAGCACCGTACTGGAAGGCCTTGACCGCCACCTCTTCATTGCCCTCGCCCGTCAACATCAGGGTTGGTGGAAATTCGCAGGAGGTCTGATAACGACGTAACCAGTCAAGTCCGGTCAGTTGTCCACCGAGGTTGTAGTCGAGCAGCAGCAGATCATATTCTTCCCAGACAAACAGTCCCGAGGGTGGGCCCAGTTTTAGATCATATTCAACGATCTCGTCTTCGGGAAATAGCAACTCAAAGAAGCGCACCACCAGAGTACGGAAATCGGCTGAATCATCCACCAGCAGGACTCTTTTCGCGACATGATCAGACATGACACAGGTTCCTGTGGGCCGCGCAGCAGATGGTCCGGATTTCCGTTTTCAAGTCAGTTTCCTTGTTTTTTCTTATTTTGTTCCTGGATGCGATTCCAGCGCAGGTTTAAACCATGACAATTTGCCATGCAATGTTACCACCTCACCGATGATAATCAGGGTTGGTGCACTTATGTTATTTTCCTCGACGACTTTCGGCAATTCACCGATGGTGGTGACAAAGACCTCCTGTTCGCGGGTGGTTCCCTTGCTGACCAGAGCGGCGGGCTTGTCCGGTGATAGGCCGCGACCGATCAGACCGGCCGAGAGGCTTTTGATGCCCGTAAGTCCCATATAAACCACCACGGTTTGATGCGGATGAATCAGTGCATCCCAGTTGAGTTCTACGCTGCCATCCTTCAAATGGCCGGTGATAAATACGCAGGACTGGGCATAATCCCGGTGGGTCAGGGGTATACCGGCATAACTGGCACAACCGGCAGCGGCCGTGATTCCGGGTACGATCTGAAATGCCACACCCTCTTCAGACAGGGTGTCAATTTCTTCACCACCACGACCGAATATAAAGGGATCTCCACCCTTAAGGCGTAATACCCGCTTGCCTTCTTTCGCCAGTTTCACCAGCAGGGCATTAATTTCCTCCTGCGGCATGGCATGATTGTTTTTCTGCTTACCGACATAAATCAGATCGGCATCGCGGCGTACCATTTCGAGAATTGCCGGTGCCACCAGACGGTCATAGAGCACCACTTCGGCCTGCTGCATTAGACGTACAGCACGAAAGGTCAGCAGATCCGGATCACCGGGGCCCGCACCGACCAGATAGACCTCGCCCTGATGACTGGCGACATTGTGTTCCAGGGCATATTCAAGCGACTCGATAGCGGCCTTTTCCTGACCGGCAAGCATCATCTCCGCAATCGGGCCATGCAGAATATCTTCCCAGAAACGACGTCTTTGGTTGATGCCCGTAAATCTGGCCTGCACCTGTTCACGGAAGCTACCCATCACCTCGGCCATGCGACCGTAAGCAGCGGGGATAAGGGTTTCCAGACGCGTGCGCAGCAGGCGAGCCAGTACCGGAGAGGCGCCGCCCGTGGAGATTGCTATCTGTACCGGATCGCGGTCGATGAT
>JBFIID010000241.1:0-4245 GCA_041601415.1 Gammaproteobacteria bacterium | reverse complement strand
GTTACGAAGAGCAACTGACGCTGATTCCCTCCGCCCAGGCGGGACGCGGGTCGGCGTAAGAAGTGAAATCGTCATGTTCGTCGAAGGGTGCGCGCAACACACGCAGGAGTGAATCCAGTTCTTCGGCATTACCCTGATCCGCCGCGTCAATGGCCTGTTGTGCGAGGTGATTGCGCAGAATAAATTTCGGGTTGGAACGCGCCATCTGCGCCGCTCGTTGCTGATCCGGGAGTCCATCCGGTTGTTGCTGCAGGTGCCTGCGATAGACTTCAAGCCATGCCTGAATGACAGGCCTGTCACTATCCTGAAACAACCAGGACTCATATTCACCGCCTTCTAGCCAATAACCGAGACCACGGAAAAAACGGCTGTAATCGAGTTGTTGCTGTTCCAGTAAGGACATCACCGACGCTATCAACTGCTCGTCGGCCTCATCGTCCTTAGAGCTTACGATTCCGAGCTTTTCACGCATCAGGCGCAGATAGGTTTGCTGCAGTTCCGGCTCATATTGCGCCAGTGCCTGCTCAAGCTGCGCCTGTTCGATCAGGGGTGACAGGGCACGAGCCAGACACAGGCAATTCCAGTAAGCGATTGCGGGCTGTTGATCGAAGGCATAACGCCCGGTGTGGTCCGAGTGATTACAGATATGCCCCGGCTCATAAGGCTCCAGAAAACCATAGGGACCGTAATCCAGTGTCAGCCCAAGGATCGAAAAATTATCCGTATTCATGACCCCATGACAGAAACCCACTGACTGCCAATGGGCCATCAGACGAGCAGTGCGACGCACAATTTCGGCGAACCAGGCGGCGTAACTATCGGCCTCATCGAGAAGTTCAGGAAAATATTCTGCGACACAGAAATCGGCAAGTTCCTGCAGTCGATCCATTTGCTGGCGGGCAAAAAAATGTTCGAAGCTACCGAAACGAATATGACTGGGCGCACTGCGAATCATCAGGGCACCGAATTCGGTGTGTTCGCGAAACACCGGCGTTTGACTGGCGACGATACATAAGGCACGGGTGGTGGGGATCTTCAATCCCGCCATCGCCTCACTGGCTAGATACTCACGCACTACCGAGCGCATCACAGCACGGCCATCAAAACCACGTGAATAGGGTGTTGGCCCACTGCCTTTCAATTGCATCTCCCAGCTTAGACCGTTGTGGTCAGTCAACTCACCGACCAGCATCGCTCGTCCATCACCCAGCGCCGGATTAAACTGGCCGAATTGATGTCCCGAATAGGCGGTGGCCAGCGCTACAATGTTGTCCGGAAAGCCTGTTTCGGAGAGAGCCTCAGTGAAGAGAGGTGAACTGAAATCTTCCTCTCGTAAACCCAGTGACTCGGCAAACGGCAGATTCAAATGAAACAAAGTCGGTTTGAGGAGAGGCTGAGGCTGCACCTCAGACATGAAAGCCTCATGTTCAAGTTGCAGGTATCGACAGCGCTGTAAATGGGGGGCGAAGAACACGTTAAACACCATAGATGAAAAAGAGTAATAGCAAAGCAAATTACTCAACTATTATCAACGGGCAGATGGCAGGGCTATTCGTAAAGAAACGGACAGGAAAAGCGACCTGTGTTCAGTCGTTCACAGAGACATGATTACGTGTTGTTGCAGAACGGTGCATGTCATATCCTATGAACCCTGTGGAGGAGTACCGAAGCGGTCATAACGGCACCGACTCGAAATCGGTTGGGGGCGTTAGTCCCACGTGGGTTCGACAAAAATGTCCGGAACATTTTTGAACGCACGGAGTGCGGCCCCGAAGGGGTGGAGGGCAGGAAGCCCGGAATAATCCCACCGACAGCATCAGGCGCGGGAACACATTTGAAAAAAGAAACGTGCAGCGGGGTTTGGGTATATTGAGGGAGTTGCTAGCTTAATGTCCCGAACCTTATATACGGACACGGAGGAGTACCGAAGCGGTCATAACGGCACCGACTCGAAATCGGTTGGGGGCGTTAGTCCCACGTGGGTTCGAATCCCACCTCCTCCGCCACTATATTTTTAACCAACCGGATCAAATTGAATGGCAGATAAGCCTTACATTAGTATTGATTCCCGACTGGTTGGTTCTTCTTACCCCTGTTTCATCATCGCAGAAATTGCCCAGGCCCACGATGGTAGTCTGGGGGCTGCGCATGCCTATATTGATGCCGTGGCAGCCACCGGTGCCGATGCGATCAAATTCCAGACGCATATTGCCGCTGCCGAGTCGAGTCCGCAGGAAGCTTTTCGGGTACAGACTTTTCCGCAGGATGAGTCGCGCTATGCCTACTGGGAGCGCATGCAGTTCAGTGCAGAGCAATGGGCAGGACTGGCGCAGCATGCACGCGAAAAAGAACTGATTTTTCTGTCTTCACCATTCTCACTGGCGGCACTTGAATTATTACAGTCGCTCGATGTTCCTGCCTGGAAGATTGGATCGGGCGAGGTGAATAATTTACCGATGCTGGAGGCCATCGCCAGTACAGGTAAACCGGTTTTATTATCCAGTGGTCTGTCGAACTGGAATGAACTGGATGCAGCGGTTGAACAGGTACGCGCCACAGATGCCCCTTTAGCACTTTTTCAATGTGCATCGTCCTATCCTTGCGCACCGCAGGATCTGGGCCTCAATGTGCTGGCAGACATGCGTGAGCGATACGCCTGCCCTGTAGGACTGTCGGATCATTCCGGCACGGTTTACGCGGGGCTCGCTGCAGTTGCGCTGGGCGCCAGTCTGATTGAGGTGCACACGGTATTTTCCCGTGATTGCTATGGGCCGGATGTCAGTTCATCCATAACTATCGAGGAATTAAAACAACTGGTGGAAGGTATCCGTTTTATCGAAACGGCAGCGCACAATCCGGTGGATAAAGACACCGCGGCGGCTTCGCGATCCGAACTGAAAATAATGTTTGGCAAGAGTCTGGTGGCCGCACGCGATCTGCTTGCGGGACAGACTCTGGCTCTCGATGATATTGACCTGAGAAAGCCGGCTATCGGTATTCCCGCTAGTCGCATGCAGGCGTTTATTGGTAAATCCGTGAAGCGTGCGTTGCAACAGGGAGAGTTTCTGCAGGAGGATGACTTTGAGTAGTGTAAACAGTCGGCGTCGGATCTGCGTGGTGCTGGTTGACCGTGCGAACTATGGGCGCATGCACCCGGTTATGGAGGCGATCAAACGCGATGAGGATCTCGATCTGCTGACACTGTGCAGCGGTACCATGCTACTCGAACGTTTCGGTCGTGCCGTACAGGTCGTGAAGAATGATGGCTACGCGGTTGATGGGGAGGTCTACATGGAACTGGAGGGCTCAACCCCGACGACCATGGCGAAGAGTATCGGCATGGGCATTGTCGAATTCTCTTCGGAGTTTCAACGCCTCAAGCCCGATATGGTATTACTCATCGGCGATCGTTATGAATCTTTTGCCGCTGCGATCGCCGCTGCCTATATGAACATTACCGTTGCCCATGTGCAGGGCGGCGAGGTATCCGGTTCGATTGATGAGAGTGCCAGGCATGCCATCACTAAACTGGCACATCTGCATTTCCCGGCCACACAACGCGCGCGCGAATATATTTTGCGTATGGGTGAGCGCCCCGACTGTGTACATAACGCCGGTTGTCCTTCGGGCGATTATATTCTGGGTATGGATAGCGACATTCCACACGAGGCCTTTAATGAATTGGGTGTGGGTACGGAGATTAATCCCTCGCAGCCCTACCTGCTGGTGATTTACCATCCCGTCACTACGCGCTTTGGTGATGAGCGAAAGGAGATTACCCAGCTACTGGAGGCGCTGCACGATCTTGCCTGTCCGACCCTGTGGATGTGGCCGAATATTGACGCGGGTTCTGATCATATCGCGAAGATGATCCGTGCCTATCGTGAACGTGAGCCATCGGGTGCGCAGTGGCTGCGCCTGATTAAAAATCTGGAGCCCCGTACCTTCCAGAAGGCCCTGAAGAATGCCGCCTGTGCGATTGGTAATTCATCCAGCTTTGTACGGGATAGCACCTTTAGTGGAACTCCGGTGGTGCTGGTTGGTGATAGACAGACAAGTCGTGAACATGGCCGTAACCTGCTGGCGGCAAGTGCCGATAAAGCGTCTATCCTGGCCGCTGTGAAACAGCAACTCGCGCACGGACGTTATCCGGTTGAGGATATCTATGGTGATGGTTCTGCGAGTCAGATCATCGTTCAGCAGTTGAAAGATTTTGTGCCCTATGGGCAGAAGCAGTTGCACTAT
>JBFIID010000240.1:0-4297 GCA_041601415.1 Gammaproteobacteria bacterium | reverse complement strand
TAAAATACAAAACGGTCGGGCTGTCTGGCACCAATTAATGCAGGTAAATCCGTTTCAAACAGACTTTCTTCTTCCCATTGTGGTGCACTAACACGGGTCACCAGCGTGGCCTGCATGGCGGGTGACTGTCCAAGTACGATAGCCATACGGCCATTACGTGCAAGCAACTCTTTCAGGCGCTCATCGAGTACGGGTAGAGAAGCAGTGACCAGAATGATGTCGTACTCCTCGCCTTGAGGTAACTCTTTCATCGCATCCTGAGTCAGCAACCTGACGTTCTGAATTTTCTGGCTTTCCAGTTTTTCGGCGGCGGCCTTAGTCATATCACCATACAGTTCGATACTGGTGACATGGGCGCCTGAGCGGGCCAGTAGAGCCGTCACGTAGCCACTGCCGGTGCCGATTTCAAGAATTTTTTGATCGGGCTGTATATCGAGAGCCTGTATTAGTCGTGCTTCAATCTTTGGGGCCATCATAATCTGGCCATGTGGCAGGGGGATCTCAATGTCCGAGAAGGCCAGTTGACGGTATTCTTCTGGTACGAAGTCCTCGCGAGGTACTTCACCCAGAAGCGATAAAACCCGCTGATCCAGCACTTCCCAGGGACGGATCTGTTGTTCGATCATGTTAAATCTTGCTTGTTCAAAATCCATGGTTATGTTCTTCCAGATGCTGTGATTGCAATCAAAGAGGCGATTATATAGTGTTACGGCTCCTTACTTAAGTACGCAAATCAAAAACTGGATGTTCGTCTGCAAGATTACGACAGCAACAGCTCTGTACTGAGTACACAGAATACAGCTAGGGGTGTCGCGCGATGTGTTGCGGCTGAGAGAAACCCTTCGAACCTGATCCTGAAAGGATGAAGCACAGAAACCTGCCTTGAGATGTTTGTATGGCGCTTATCTTTGCTCTCCTCAAGGCGTAGGGAAGCGAATATCACTCCCTGACTGTCGTTTATTTAACCCTATGGGTTCGCTCTGCTGTTGGTGGAGAATGAACAGTTGAAAGAGGTCAAAATATGAACGCAGTACCTGAAAACTTATTGAGTCAAAGTGCAGAAGTCGATGAGGCAGCCGTTAAACCACTGCCGAATTCCCGTAAAATCTACGTCCAGGGGTCGCGACCTGATATTCAGGTACCGATGCGTGAGATTTCCGTCGCTGACACCCATACCGATCGTGGTGTAGAAAAAAATCAGGCAATCACCGTATACGACACCTCCGGGCCTTACACCGATCCCGCTGCCAGTATCGATATCCGCAAGGGATTACCGGCTTTACGTGCAGGCTGGATCAGTGAACGGGATGATACGGAGCAGCTAGCCGGGCTGAGTTCTGCGTACGGACGCGAACGCGCTAACGATGAAGCATTAAAAAACCTGCACTTCGAGCATCTGCGCAAGCCCTTACGTGCCAGAGCCGGCAAGAATGTGTCACAGATGCACTATGCACGTCAGGGCATTATTACCCCGGAAATGGAATATATTGCGATCCGAGAGAATCAGCGCATGCAGGAGATTAGTGATCCGGTCTTACTCCAGCGCCACCCCGGGGTAGGATTTGGTGCCAACATTCCCGATCTGATTACGCCTGAGTTTGTGCGTGATGAAGTGGCCGCAGGACGCGCGATCATCCCGGCCAACATCAATCACCCTGAAACCGAACCGATGATTATCGGGCGCAATTTCCTGGTCAAGATTAACGCCAATATCGGTAATTCGGCACTGGGCTCAACCATTGAAGAAGAAGTCGAAAAGATGACCTGGGCCACCCGCTGGGGGGGGGACACAGTGATGGATCTCTCTACCGGTAAGAACATCCATGAAACACGAGAATGGATCATACGTAATTCTGCCGTGCCGATCGGCACCGTACCGATTTATCAGGCACTGGAAAAGGTTGATGGTAAGGCTGAGGATCTGACCTGGGAATTATTCCGTGACACACTGATCGAACAGGCCGAGCAGGGCGTGGACTACTTCACCATCCATGCGGGAGTTCGTCTTGCCTATGTGCCAATGACGGCAAAACGGCTTACCGGTATTGTTTCGCGTGGTGGTTCAATTATGGCCAAATGGTGTCTGGCACATCATCAGGAGAGTTTCCTTTACACGCATTTCGAGGATATTTGCGAGATCATGAAGGCCTATGATGTGTCCTTCTCACTGGGAGACGGGCTACGTCCCGGTTCGATTGCCGATGCCAATGATGATGCGCAGTTTGCCGAACTTGAGACCCTGGGAGAACTTACCCAGATTGCATGGAAGCATGATGTACAGGTCATGATCGAAGGTCCCGGGCACGTGCCAATGCAAAAAATTCGGGAAAACATGACCAAGGAACTGGATGACTGTCAGGAGGCGCCGTTTTATACCCTTGGCCCGCTGACCACCGATATTGCCCCCGGCTACGATCACATTACCTCCGCGATTGGTGCTGCCATGATCGGCTGGTTTGGCACGGCTATGCTCTGCTATGTCACCCCTAAAGAGCATTTGGGGCTACCGGATAAAGATGATGTTAAAGAGGGGATTATTACCTACAAGATCGCGGCTCATGCCGCCGATCTGGCGAAAGGTCACCCGTCTGCGCAGATACGCGATAATGCCGTTTCGAAAGCGCGCTTTGAATTCCGTTGGGAAGACCAGTTTAATCTGGGTCTGGACCCGGATCGGGCACGTGAATTCCATGATGAGACCCTGCCTAAAGAAGGTCATAAAGTGGCACATTTCTGCTCCATGTGCGGGCCACATTTCTGTTCCATGAAGATCACTCAGGATGTACGTGATTTCGCTGCGAAGCAGGGGATAGATAATCTGCAACAGGCACTGGATTCCGGCATGCAGGAAAAATCGGCGGAATTCAGGGAGAAGGGTAGTGAGGTATACAACAAGGCCTGAGTTTTAGTACCGGCATATAGAAACGGGCAATGCTTCGGCTTAGCCCGTTTTTTTTGCCTGGAGAAGTAGTTCACAGAACGCGTAATTCACGTGGAAATTGTTCCCACTCATTGATGTTATTGCTTGACAAAACTTAATGTGCTGACTGAGGTCGAAGTTATAAATTAAGTTAAATCAATCACATATTGCTACTTAGTGTGTCGTATTACACAGAATAAAGCCGCATCCATCACTAGCATAGACTCATCGGCCTGAGATATATGCAGAGTGTAATGGGACACACAGAGGCGCTTCATGGTCGTAAATGTTAGACGAACATCAAGATTCGTTAAACAGGACAAATTTACTAGTGGAGAACTATAACATGCAGAAAAAAAGCGCAATTTCATTCATGCTAATCGCCGGTCTTCTATTACTGACCGGGGGCTGTGCGTCCATTCATCCTGCTGCCGAAGACAGTCATTACGTCGCCAGCAACATCGATAAAACCCCCAATGCCAAGGCAGGCTTCGTCTTAAGTCTGTTTTAAACGAGGGGGCTTTATTCATCGTCGTAATAGTTTAAGGATTTAATCCACTGTTTGTATGAGCCCTGGGCGTTTATGTCGCTCAGGGTAGGGCGGTCGGTATACAACACAGTGCTCTGCTGCGCAGGTGTAGATAAACACTTCCAGCTATTTCTGAATCAACCCGCCTGAGAGATGACACTACTGCACCGCTAGAGAGTTCCAGTTTGTTGAACTACGCGCCAGACAGGCAGGTAATGATTGCCTGATTGATAAAGGATTCAGCTGCGCCTATGGTAGTGATCAAGATTAAATGTATTTATTCCTGATACAGGTCGTCTGTCACAATGAAGTTACAGGTACTTGGCTGTGCGGGTGGAGAATCACCCGATCACAGGGCAACAGCTTTCCTGCTAAATGATAGGCTGCTGGTGGATGCCGGTTCAGTCATGCAGGGCATGAGTATAGAGGCGCAGAAACACATTGATGCTGTGCTGGTGACCCATGCACATCTGGATCATATTAAGGATCTCGGTTTCATCCTGGACAACACTTTTTCCAGTCGCAGTACCCCCTTACGTCTTGCGGCACCTGCTTCAGTAATTCAGGACCTCAAGCAGCATATCTTCAACTGGGTCATCTGGCCCGACTTCTCCGTCCTGCCAGAGCCGGAACAGGCAGTAATGACCTGGTTACCTTTCGAACATCCGATCAACTTGAATGGACTGACAATAACGTCCTGTGCGGTTAATCACCCCGGGAACGCCTTTGGTTACCTGATTGAAGATGCGGCGGAGGATGTTTCAATTTTGATCAGCGGTGATACGGCATCTACCGAGGCTATCTGGGAGTTGGCTTTTACGCAGAAAAATCTGGCCGCTATTTTTGTT
>JBFIID010000239.1:0-4379 GCA_041601415.1 Gammaproteobacteria bacterium | reverse complement strand
TATCGATCGACTACCTGCCGTGCCAGTGATGATAATACATGGCAGACGTGACATGACCTGTCCGCTGGAATCCTCATGGCGGCTGCATAAGGCAATACCGCAATCGACGCTGACCATTCTGCGTGAGTCCGGTCATTTGTCAGGTGAACCGGGGATGATCGATGCACTGGTGTCCGCTAGTGACGACATGGCAAAATTACTCGGCAATAGGTAGACCCATCGTCATAGCCGCATATTTACGGGTTAGATCGTAGGTCGGCCTGGCGACAGCGTAAGCGGACGACCCGGTCGTTTCATCCGCAACTGTTGTTGGTTAACATCTCTGAGCCAGGCTAATCACATTGTTATCTGAATCGAAATCGATCTAAGGGGACTCACATGTCGCTGCATGAATTATTAAGTCAACAACGTCCCCTGATCATGGGGATCCTGAACCTGACCCCGGACAGCTTTTCCGATGGGGGGAGCCATACGCATCGTGGACGCGCCGTGCGCCATGCTATGCAGATGGTGGAAGAGGGGGCGGATATCATTGATGTTGGTGGTGAATCGACCCGACCGGATTCCGAACGTGTCTCACCTGAGGAGCAGATCCGCCGTGTGGTCGATGTGATCAAATCCTTACGTTCGACCTTACCTGCCCATATTCCTATCAGCATCGATACTACCTGGTCGGCCGTGGCAGCGGCAGCGCTGGATGCAGGCGCTTCGATCATCAATGACGTACGCGCCGGGCGTGATGATAACGACATGTTTACCCTCTCTGCCGAGCGCGATCTGCCGATTATCCTGATGCATATGCTGGGCACGCCGCAGACCATGCAGAACAACCCCCAGTACGAACATGCCGTGACCGACATTCGCGACTTTCTACTGGAGCGTGCCGATGCAGCAATGAAATGCGGAGTCAAAAAAGAAAATATTGTGATTGATCCGGGCATCGGTTTTGGCAAGACCCGGGAACACAATTTACAACTCATGGCGGGTTTGAGTGAATTTGTTGAGAGCGGCTATCCGGTGTTACTGGGCACCAGTCGAAAGCGTTTTATGGGGGCTATCTGTGCCGAGACAGAACCGACAGAACTGATCGGTGCGACCTGTGCAACAACCGCGATGGGTGTGCTGGCTGGCGTGCAGATATTCCGTGTCCACGATGTCAAACCGAATCGTCAGGCGGCCGATGTGACGCATGCGATCCTGAACGGAGGGTAAGCCTCTCATTCCCACGCTCCCGCGTGGGAATGCATAACGATGAGCTTAAATAATTGTTTCGATCTTGCTGTCTGCCAGTTCCTTCGAGGCACGCATGTTTCTGAACACCAGCGGTTTCTCTACCATGCCAGCCTTGGCATTGGCCTCGATGCGATTCACATCATCCACCAGCGCCTGGTGATGCGGTGACTTGCTACACACCGGATCGGCATTGGTTGCATCACCGGTCAGCATCAGTGCCTGACAACGACAACCGCCAAAATCCTTTTCCTTTTCGTCACAGCTTTTGCACGGTTCTTTCATCCAGTCGAAGCCACGGAACATATTGAAGTCTGGTGATTCGTTCCAGATGTATTCGACACTGTTTTCCTTCACGTTGGGGAAGGTCATATTCGGGATCAGACGTGCGGAGTGACAGGGCAGGGCGGTGCCATCCGGGGTGATGGTCAGGAAGATACTGCCCCAGCCATTCATGCAGGCCTTGGGACGGTCTTCAAAATAGTCCGGCACCACATAGAAGATACGCATCTTGCCCTTCATCTTTTCCTGGTATTCATGTGCGACTTTTTCCGCCCGCTCAATCTGATCGCGGGTTGGAAGTAACTGCTCCTTGTTATGCGTCGCCCAGCCGTAATACTGGGTGGTGGCAAGTTCCACATAATCGGCTTCCAGTGCGATGGCCAGTTCCAGAATGTCCTGCACCTGATCTTCGTTGTGTCGATGCAATACGAAACAGAGCACCATTGGGTAACCGTATTTCTTCACCAGTTTTGCCATTTCCACCTTGTGCTGGAAGGCATCGGTACCGGCGATGAAGTTGTTCAACTCCTCGCTACTGGCCTGAAAGCTGACCTGAATATGATCCAGCCCGGCCTCCTTGAAGGCCTTGATGCGGGTTTCGTCCATACCTACACCGGAGGTGATCAGATTGGTGTAAAAACCCAGTCGACGTGCCTCTGCGATTATCTCTTCCAGATCCGTGCGGGTCAGCGGTTCACCACCCGACAGACCGAGCTGGGTGGCTCCCATGGCGCGCGCTTCGCGCAGTACCTTGAACCATTCCTCCGTGGTGAGTTCGGCCTTGTAGTTCGCCATATCCACCGGGTTCGAACAGTAGGGGCACTGCAGTGGGCAGGCGTAGGTCAGTTCCGCCAGCAACCAGAGTGGCGGATTCGGTTTATTCGTTGAAACAGATCCAGTTGTTTTCATGGGCCACCTCCAGGAATTTATTGACGTCTGCGCTTAAATCACTCTGTCCAAACTGCTGCTCGAGTGCGCTAACGATATCTTCTATGCGGGTGTTTCCATCCACACGTTTCATGATCTCTCCGGCGCTGCCACTCAGCTTGACCATGCCTTCCGGATACAGAATGACATGACACTGCTGCACTTCTTCCCACTGGAAGCGGAACATGGGCGATAGGGCCGGAATACTGTTTGAGGTGAATACAGTGCTCATCTCAGGCCTCACAGTTATGGTAGGGTGGTTTCTTCTCGATGTAGGCCATCCACATGCAATCGCACATGGTCCACAGCACGTCGAGTTTAAATTGCAGCACGTTCAACATCTGTTCCTGCTGCTCGCGGGTCCTGTAATACTCCAGGGTAATCTCCAGGCCACGTTCCACATCTCTACGTGCCTCGGTCAGTCGCTTATTGAAATAGCGGTAGCCCTTGGATTGATCGATCCAGGGGTATTTATCCGGCCAGTTGTCGATTCGGTCTTTATGTATGGTGGGAGCAAACAGCTCGGTCAGTGATGAACTCGCCGCCACCTGCCAGGGTTGCTGTTTGGCAAAGTTAATGTAGGCATCTATGGCGAATTTTACGCCGGGTAACAGGTGTTTGTGAGAGGTCAGATCATCGCGTGACAGACCGACCGCATCACCCAGTTCCAGCCAGGCCTCAATACCACCGGAATCTCCTTCGTCACCGTCATGATCAATGATGCGCTGGATCCAGTGCCTACGCACTTCGCGATCCCAGCAGTTAGACATAATCGCCGCATCCTTGACCGGAATGGCGACCTGATAATAGAAGCGGTTCGCGACCCAGCCGCGTACGGCTTCCTCATCGAGCTTGCCTTCATTCATCAGGATGTGAAATTGATGATTACGATGGTAATACTTGCCTTTTTCGCGCAGTTTGGCTTCGAATTCTTCTTTAGACCAGGGCGCTTTGACTTCTGCGTTCATAGTGAGCCTGCCTTCTTCTTATAGTTCGATATCCATACCGTCAAAAGAGACCTCAATTCCCGCAGCATCGAGCTGCGCGCGTTCCGGGGACTCCTCATCGAGGATGGGATTGGTATTGTTGATATGTATCAGAATCTTTCTCGGTCGTTCCAGAGAGCAGAGAATATCCTTGATGCCGCCCTTGCTGGACTGATCCAGGTGGCCCATTTCGCTGGCCAGTTTGTTACTGATGCCTTCCTTCGACATCTCGTCATTCGTCCATACCGTGCCGTCGACCAGTACACAGTCGGCATTGCGCATATAGTCCAGCACATGGTCTTCCATGATGCCAAGACCCGGTGCGTAAAACAGATTCTGACCCGTGCGTGTATCTTCGATGCGATAACCCACATTATCGCCCGGCTGGGTGTTGTGTCGGTGCGGTGAGTAGGGTGGTGCCTCACTCTTCAGTGGTACGGCGGTAAATACCAGGCCGTCGGCCTTCGGAATCGTGTAGGACGACTGATCGGTTTTCACCTCATGCCATTCAACGCCACGGAAATGCTCGAGGATATTGAAGATCGGGAAGCCGGTTGTGAGATCCGTATGAACCTCTTTCGTGCAATACACATCCCAGCGTTCGGTGTGTTCACGCAGCATCAGCAGGCCGGTGGAATGATCGATCTGTGCATCGACGATGACGATCGCGCAGATCCCGGTATCGCGTACCTGACGCCCCGGTTGCAGGGGTGGAAAAGACTCCAGCTGGGCGCGAATGTCGGGTGAGGTGTTGAACAGAACCCAGTCTTCACCGTTGGCACTGATGGCAATCGATGACTGGGTACGGGCTGAGCCTTTCATCTCGCCCGTGCGAATTCGTTTACAGTTATTACAGTTGCAGTTCCATTGGGGAAACCCGCCTCCGGCGCCTGATCCCAAGATGCGAATATACATGTGGCCTTATCCTTTTCTGCTGCAGAAACACAAAGGCCG
>JBFIID010000238.1:0-4392 GCA_041601415.1 Gammaproteobacteria bacterium | reverse complement strand
TCAATATAGCAGAGTTAAAACGCGAAATTGAACACATGATCGAGATTCATCCACATGTTACCTCATTCCTGCAGGCACTCAGGGATTCCGGCAAGCGTGTCCTGTTAACCACCAATGCCCATCGTGACAGTCTGTCATTGAAAATGGAGCGTACCCGCTTACAGCCGTATTTCGACGTGCTGGTCTGCGCCCATGATTTCGGTTACCCAAAGGAAGAGCAGGGCTTCTGGCATGCCCTGCAGGCGATTGAATCATTTGAGCCGGGTAGAACGCTGTTGATCGACGATAACCTGAGTATTCTGCGCAGTGCCGCAGACTATGGGATACAGCATCTGTATGGTGTGCGGCAGCCTAATAGCCAGCAGGCTCCTGGTCAGTGTGCGGAGTTTCCACAGGTGCATTGCTACAGTGAGATGCTGCAGGGACTCGTATAGCCCTGCTAGTCTGATGGCCCGAGCCGGGCGAAGGCGAAATCCCGGATGACATGTTCCAGCCGCAGTGCGCGACGCTCATATTTCGTCAGTGGTCGCCAGTCCGGGCGAGGTGCATAGCAATCAGCGCCGGCAAGGTTAGTAAAACCCTGCTGGGCAGTCATGACCTGGCGGATATGTTCCGCATAGTCTTCCCAGTCGGTACCGATGAAAAGTCGCCCATGCCTCTTCAGTCGTGTCTGTAGCAGGTCAACAAAGCCCGTCTGGATCAGGCGTCTTTTGTGGTGACGTTTTTTCGGCCATGGATCGGGGAAGTAAATATAGACGGCATCCAGTGATTGTGTGGCGATGTTCTGTCCGAGCACCTGTACGGCGTCATCACAGATCATACGTACATTTTCGATACCTTCCTTATCCAGCTGACTGAGCAGATTGCCCACCCCGGGGCGATATACTTCCAGGCCGAGATAGTCATTTTCCGGATGTCTGCGTGCCAGCTCCAGGATTGTTTCACCGACTCCACAACCAATTTCCAGATGCCGTGGGGCGTGTCTTCCGAACACCGTATCCAGATTTAGCTGAGCCTTGTCGGGTTCTATGCAGTAGCGATCCCACAGGGTCTGTAGCGCATTTTTCTGCGCCTGGGTTATGCGGCCTTCGCGCCGCACAAAGCTGCGGATATGACGGTGTTTCTGATCGTCCACGTGGATTTAGAAAAAGGTGCCATCGATGGGTGATGAGGCACTGGCATAGGCCTTACGGGGCATGCGTCCGGCGAGGAATGCCTCGCGCCCTGCTTCTATCGCTTTCTTCATGGCAGAGGCCATCAGGATGGGGTTTTTTGCGGCCGCAATGGCGGTGTTCATTAATACCCCATCACAGCCCAGTTCCATCGCGATACTGGCATCCGAGGCCGTACCGACACCGGCATCAACCAGAATAGGTACTTCGGCGTTTTCGATAATGCTGCGAATATTATAGGGATTCCTGATACCCAGACCTGAGCCGATAGGGGCGGCCAACGGCATCACAGCGACGCATCCAATCTGTTCAAAGCGTTTCGCCATGATCGGGTCATCATTGGTATAGACCATCACCTTAAAACCGTCCTTGACCAGCTGAATCGCAGCCTCCAGGGTTGCGGGTATATCCGGGAACAGGGTTTTCTCGTCACCCAGCACTTCGAGTTTTACCAGCGTGTGGCCATCGAGTAATTCACGTGCAAGGTGACAGGTACGGACTGCGGATTCGGCATCGTAGCAACCTGCGGTGTTAGGCAGGATGGTGTATTTACTGGGAGGAATAATGTCCAGCAGATTGGGTTCATCCGGGTTCTGCCCGATATTGCTGCGGCGGATGGCGACGGTGACAATTTCGGCACCGCTGGTTTCAATCGCGCGACGCGTCTCATCCATGTCCTTGTACTTGCCGGTACCTACCAGTAGGCGTGACTGGTATTCAGTACCATCAATAATTAGAGGTGTGTCGTTCATGGTATTCCGATCCTGATTGCGGGTCTTCAACAGGGCGGGGAGTATAGCAGACTAAGACTAGAGCACTAACCACCACCAATGGCGTGTACGATCTCGACTTTATCGCTTTCCTGCAGGCGGTGACTGGCGTGCTGGCTGCGCGGGATGATCTCCCGATTGACCTCGACGGCGAGGCGACCGTTGAGCTGCAGGGAGTCAAGGAGGGACTGGACAGTGATTCCGGTGTCGACCGTGTGGTTTTCACCATTGAGTAGAATATTCATACCTGATCCGGTGCGAACTTAAAGATCGACGATGGTGCCTTCGCGTGCAATGTGGCAAATCAGGGAGGATTTCCGGGTGTGGATAATCTCCTGTGCTTTGCGGTGAATTTCGTCGATGGCGGCATCATCGTAATTGGGATCATGATGATACAGATAGAGTTCCTTGACCTCGGCATCGATCGCGGAGTTTACCGTATCAATGTAGCAGGAATGACCCCAGCCGCGTTTCTTCAGATAATCATCGGGTGTGTACTGGGCGTCATGGATAAGAATGTCTGCACCCTGGATGAATTTAAGTTCGCTGTCCCGTTCTTCTTTTTCCATTTTTTCCAGCAGTTCGCGTTCTTTTTCCGAGAACTCGTCATAGCGCTGGGCGATAGACTTCTCCAGATACAGGCATTCATTATCGGAGATGTAGATGACGACTTTGTCATTTACCTCAAGGCGATAGCCATAGGTTACACCGGGATGATGGACGCTGGTGTAGGTCGCCTTGATAGGGCCATGGCTAAAGCCCTCTTTATCGGGTGTCCGGTAGGTAATGTTGGCCATCCAGTTTTCTGTTTCAACCGGGAAATATGGCGCCTTCATCTGATCGGAGATACATTTTTCGATGTGTTCCGCACTTTGTCCCGGGCCAAACATATTGATATTCCATTCGGGCAGAAAGGCGGGTACGAAAAAGGGTAGTCCACAGATGTGATCCCAGTGATAGTGGGTGAGGACTATCTGTAGATTGCGAATTTCATCCTGGGCAATAAGCTCATTTCCCAGCGGGATGATACCGGTACCGGCATCGCAGATCAGGATGTGGTCGTCAGCGCGGATTTCAACGCAGGAGGTGTTGCCTCCCACTTTCAGGTGTGAGGGGAATGGTGACGCGTAAGAACCACGCACACCCCAGAACCGAACATAGGCGTTACTCATACAAGGTGTTTCCTATTCCTTGATTCCCGCTCCGGCGTATTTAACGATGATGTCCTGGATTGTCTGTGATGTTATTGGTTTTGAGACAAAGTCCAACGCACCTAGCTCTTTGGCGGTCATTCTGTCCTGAGCATAGTCTTTTGAACTTATCATTACAACGGATGTGTCTGCATGCAGCTTTTCTCTGCGGAGTTCCTGCAGAAAGGTCAGGCCATCCTTGTCTGGCATGATGATATCCAGAAACAATAACTCGGGCCTGTTGTCTTTGAGATAGGATTCGGCTTTTGCCGCTGAGGAAAAGAATTTAAGGGCAACATTCAGCTTCTCTATACCCAGTTCGAAAATGGGACAGACTGCAGAATTGTCATCCACAACTACAATTGTAGGAAGTTTTTCGCCCATAATCGTCTTCACAAAGCGTTGCCGCGCAAGGCCTAGTACAAAAGAATTGTATTAAGATGTCAATAATAAGACCTTGTTAAGCCTTATTTTTTATAATTAGTATGATGTCGATACAGGACCTGAGAGACGGTCTGCGCTGCTTATTAAGCAGCCAGAGTGGTATTACTTCCGACCACTCACCCAACAAGCTGGGAATATTACACGAAACCCTGATGCTTTGCCTCAAATTCGCATTCCAGGGGTGATAAAAATGTTGTTGTCATGACTGGCTATACTAGAACTGCGGTAAATTGTTATCAGATGCCCGAGAATTGCCTCAAGGATGGCTGGCCGCTACTACATTGAATCTCGTCAGATACCGGGGAGTACCATCTAGAAGATGAAGAATTTGTTGTGGGATAAGGCCGTTGACTGGCTGGCGGAGGAATTACCTTGCTCTGATCGACCAGTGACGGATTTTGAGCGCATGAGCTATGAACTCCGGCCATGTGATGTGATCCTGGTGGATGGTCAGACGCGGGTCAGTGAAGTCATTAAGCTGATCACGCAAAGTGCCTGGACCCACTCTGCTCTTTATATAGGCCGCTTGCACGATATAGACAGCCCTGCCTTACGTGAGCGCATCAAACAATTTTATGACGGTGATCCCGGCGCGCAGCTGGTAGTGGAATCACTGCTGGGGCAGGGCACGGTGGTGACGCCGCTCAGTTATTATCGCGATTTTCATCTGCGTATCTGTCGCCCGAGGGGGATCGCACGTCAGGATGCCCAGCAGGTGATTGGTTACGCGATCAGTCGTCTCGGCGCTAATTATGATGTGCGGCAACTGGTCGACATCGCCCGCTTTATGTTGCCATATGCGGTTCTGCCACGAAC
>JBFIID010000237.1:0-4400 GCA_041601415.1 Gammaproteobacteria bacterium | reverse complement strand
GCGCGTTTCATCGCGGAAACGTCTTTCCAGAAATTCGGGGATGGTCAGGGCATTGTCAGTGATTGCACTGTAGGTGCGCAGGCGTGGGGCGACCAGATGCCAGTTTAGCCAGGTCCCCATCAGTAGTCCTCCAGCCAGCCAGAGTGACTCCAGCCCGGAGAGGTAGACATAGCCAGGCAGGCCCAGAAGCAGCCAGCCGCTCATATCAGAGGCGCCGGCACTGAGAGCGGTGACCCATGGTCCGAGCCGTCTGCCACCGAGGATATAGTCATCAACACTCTCAGTCTGGCGGAAGGCCATCCAGCCGATCAGTAACATGCCGATCAGATAGATGCCCAGGGTCGCAATAATAATGTGCTGTTCGGTCATGTTGGGAATTGTATCGGTTTCAGCCGTACTGATTGTATTAGCCAAAGCGTTGGAACTTGAAGACAGTGCCCCTATCTATAGTCAATGCGTTGGGCGGCATGATTGTTTTATACTGCGGCGCGTACTGACCGTAATCGCCCGCCCCCTGATCAGGGATCGTGTTTGTTAGCGAGATCAGATATCAATTCCTGTTAATAAATCTTTTGTGGAGCACACATGACTGAAGACGTCGTCACCTTAGCTGTGGGAGTCAGTGAGACTCAGAAAAAAATCCTGGCACTCAAGGAGCACGTAAATGCCCATGTGGTTGGGCAGGAGTTGCTGGTCGAACGCATGTTGATTGCCTTGCTGGCCGATGGACACTTACTGGTAGAAGGTGCACCGGGCCTCGCCAAGACCAGGGCAATCAAAATATTGAGTGCGGGCGTCGAGGGCGATTTTCATCGCGTACAGTTTACCCCTGATCTGTTGCCGGCCGATCTGACCGGTACCGAGATTTATCGTCCGCAGGAAGGGAGTTTTGTCTTTCAGCAGGGGCCGCTGTTTCATAATCTGATCCTGGCGGATGAAATTAATCGTGCGCCGGCCAAGGTGCAGGCCGCCCTGCTGGAGGCAATGGAAGAGCGACAGATAACCGTAGGACGCACGACCTATACCCTGCCGGAACTGTTTCTGGTGATGGCCACCCAGAACCCGATTGAACAGGAAGGAACATATCCCCTGCCAGAGGCACAACTGGACCGCTTCCTGATGCATGTCAGGATTGGATATCCCGATGCCCCCTATGAAAAACAGATCCTGCAACTGGCACGTAATGAGGCAAGGCAGGGACGTCGTAATAACACCGATGCGGCGGTCGAGCTTTCACAACAGATTCTGCTGGAGGCACGCGCAGAAGTACTGGATATCTACATGGCCGATACACTGGAAGAGTATCTGTTACAGATAGTCCTGGCGACACGTAATCCGGGTGCCTACGGGGAGAAGCTGGGACAGTGGCTTGAATATGGTGCCAGTCCACGCGCCAGTATCGCACTGGATCGCTGTGCCCGGGCCCGTGCGTGGTTGGCAGGAAGAGATTATGTCGGCCCGGAGGACGTGCAGGCGATCGCAGCCGATGTTCTGCGCCATCGCATCATCCTGAACTACGAGGCCGAGGCGAACGGTATTACCACCGATCAATTTATTGCCGAACTGATCGCTCAGATCGCGGTTCCATAATTCGATTGCAGTTTATCAGTAGTAAAGGACGATGTTGAAAAAACCATCCAGACAACAAACAGCAAAGACAGAAAGTAGCCCGGTTCAGGTGCGTATTGAGGAGCTCATTGCCATCGGACGAGATGCGAGTCGTGCTGTCTGGCCGCCTGCTATGGTGCGTTCCCGTCAGGGTGGAAATTATCTGTCGCGTTTCAAGGGACGCGGTATGGAGTTTGATGAAGTCCGTTTGTATCAGGCCGGGGATGATGTTCGCAGTATCGACTGGCGGGTAACTGCGCGTACCGGTAAACCGCATACCAAACTGTTTCGTGAAGAGCGCGAACGTCCAGTCATTATTGCAGTGGATTATCGGCGGCCCATGTTTTTTGCCACGCGTGGCATTTTCAAATCGGTGTTTGCGGCACGTGCAGCGGCACTTCTCGCGTGGACTGCGCTGAAACACGGTGATCGGGTTGGCGGCATGATCTATACCGATGACAGGCACCATGAAATAAAACCGGCACGTAGTCGTAGCAAGGTATTACGCTTTCTGTTGCAGCTATGCACCGAGCAACAAGCCGATAGTGGTGGCAGTATGGCGGCTCACAGTGATGCGATGTTACGCCTGCGCCGCATGGTCCACCCCGGCAGTCTGTGTGTACTGATCAGTGATTTCCGTGCATGGGATCAGGAGATGGAAACACATCTGAACCAGTTGAATAGACACAGCCAGTTAATGCTTGTCTCGATCCACGATCCGCTGGAAGCGGAACTACCTCCAGCCGGACTATACCGCATCAGTGATGGTGAGCGGGAGACCATGGTGGATACCACGCAGGCTCGACGTGTTGCGGCATACCGCGATAGATTTGCTCAACAGCAGGCACGCATGAAAAAGTTCTGTACGGGACATGGAATCCTGCTGCTTGACTGTTCTACCCGTGACGACCCCGCACACATACTCACGCAGCAATTCGGTCTGCGGTATTCCGCATAAGAATGAACCCGACAGAACTCGAATTACGCGATATACACCTGCCTGATCCGATTGGCTGGTGGCCGCCGGCACCCGGTTGGTGGATAGTGCTGCTGTTGCTGATCCTGCTGGCTGTAGCGGCGGTGATGTTTTGGCGACACTTTCGCCGGCCCCGGATAAAGCAACTGGCCCTGGCTGAATTGCAGTCTATACAGGCGTCAGGCCAGACGGATCAACAACAGTTACAGGCCCTGTCTGCCTGGTTACGACGTGTTGCCATGAGTCTGTCAGGGCGACAGGGTGTCGCGGCGCTGACAGGTGAAGCCTGGCTGAAATACCTGGATCAGGGCGTCAGCGATGATAGCTTCAGTCATGGAACTGGCCGCCAGCTCGTTGAGGCAAGTTATCGACCACAGGCAGAGATCGAACTGCAATCTGTTTATGCGCTGTGTCGTCGCTGGTTGGATGCGCAAGCAGAAAAGCCGAGTGGAGTAGAGCAATGATTCACTTTGCCTGGCCACTGGTGTTTCTTGTCCTGCCATTACCACTGTTATTACGCATCTTGTTGAAACCCGCTGAACAATTCCAGGATGCCGCATTACGCGTGCCTCTGATCAGCGATTTTGAAATATTGCCAGCGGCGGGTAGTAGCAGGCAATCAAATCTACGTATTAGTTTCTGGCTAGCGCTGCTGGCGTGGCTGCTGCTGGTCTGTGCAAGCGCACGACCGCAATGGCTGGGTGAGGCGGTTGAGCTGCCGATCAGTGGGCGGGATTTATTAATGGCGGTGGACCTTTCCGGCTCGATGGAAATTGAGGATTTTGTGATCAATAACCAGCAGGTGAATCGTCTGGTGGCGACCAAATATGTTGCATCTCAGTTTCTGGATCGACGTGTGGGTGATCGGGTTGGTCTGATTGTTTTTGGGGAGCAGGCCTACCTGCAGGCACCACTCAGTTTCGATCGGGAAACCGTCAAGACCCTTTTGAATGAAACAGCAATAGGACTGGCCGGACAGAAAACCGCGATTGGTGATGCCATTGGCCTGGGGATCAAACGACTAAAGAAAAACCAGCAAAACAGCCAACAGCAGGAACTGGTGATGATTCTGCTTACCGATGGGGATAACACCGCCGGGCATATGCAACCGCTGAAGGCTGCGGAACTCGCAGCAGAGGCGGGGATCAAGATCTACACCATCGGCATCGGCGCGGACGAGATGTTAGTCAACAGTCTGTTTGGTCGGCAACGTGTGCGCGTGCCAGCAGAGCTGGATGAGAAGACCCTGCAGGCCATCGCCGACCTGACTGGAGGTCGATATTATCGGGCGCGTGATATTCAGCAGCTTGAGCAGATTTATTCGACGCTGGATGAGCTGGAGCCGATGGAGCAGGACAGTCAGTATTTCCGTCCTGTGACCTCGCTTTATGTCTGGCCACTCGGGGGCGCGTTTTTACTTGGCCTGCTAGTAGTACTGATCACCCAGCGGGGCAGAGTGGCATGGGCATGATGGCAGAATTCCATTTCCTCAGACCCTGGTGGTTGCTGGCGCTGCTGCCCTTGTGTCTGCTCTGCTGGGCACAACTGCATGGACGGTTTTCACACAGTCGCTGGGAACAGGTCTGTGATCCCGCATTGCTGCCTTACATCCTGAATCGCCAGGCAGGCAAAAAGACACGCCTGCCAGTATTTTTGCTCGCCCTGTGCGGACTCTTAATCATTATTGCGATGGCCGGGCCTGTCTGGGAACGTCTACCGCAACCGGCATTTAGAAACGATTCCGCGCTGGTGATTGTCTTCGACCTGTCGCGATCCATGGATGCAACGGATCTGCAACCGAGCCGTCTGGTGCGTG
>JBFIID010000236.1:0-4412 GCA_041601415.1 Gammaproteobacteria bacterium | reverse complement strand
TTTCATAGTGATACCTGTGTGGCGTGATGGATGGCGGGGATCTCGGCGACCTGCCTGAGTTGCTCGGGGCTGAGTTTCTGTGAGATACCGATTACCGCCATCGCCTCTGTCAGTCCCGGTGTGATACCGATCTGCATGCGTGAAATATTGATATTGGCATCTCCCAGAAGTTTACCCAGCGCCGCAACCACGCCAGGCTTGTCCTCATGACGGGTGATCAGCAGGGTGCCTTCCGGGACAACTTCGATTTCATATTCATCGATGCAGACCAGACGCGGGTGACGCTCGCCGAGCAATGTGCCGGCAATGGTGATGCGGTGATCACCACTGTGGCCGATAATGCTGATCATGGAGAGATAGTCGTGGCTATCTTCGGTACGGGATTCAGTCAGGGCAATGCCCTGACGTCTGGCCAGGTTCGTGACATTGACGCGATTGACCGGGCTGGACAGTTCTTCATCCAGCAGACCCACCAGGGCTTCGACCGCAACCGGGTGTGTATCAACCTCGGCGGCACGCCCGAACAGGGCCACTTCGACCTTATCCAGAGGGGCCTGAGACAGACCTGCCAGCAGTCGACCCAGGGTATGCGCCAGAGTTTGATAGGGGCGTAGTTTGAGGAGTTCCTCTGAAGACATGCGTGGCAGGTTTAATGCGTTGATGGCCTCACCGGTTTTGAGAAAGGTCACTGCCTGACGGGCGATCTCGACACTGACTGCCACCTGGGCCTCGGTGGTTGAGGCACCCAGATGCGGGGTGAAGACGACATTATCCATTTTTAGAAGTGGGTTGCCGAGCGGGGGTTCTGCCTCGAACACATCCAGTGCCGCGCCCGCAATATGTCCCGACTGCAGGGCTTCAAGCAGTGCCGTTTCGTCGACCAGTCCACCGCGTGCGCAATTGATAATGCGCGCACCGGGCTTCATCTGTGCCAGCCGCTCGGCATTGATAATGCCACGCGTCTTGTCCGTCATTGGGCAATGCAGGCTGAGGTAATCGGCCTGGGCGATGAGTTCATCCAGAGGGGTTGGCTCAACCCCGCAATCGCGAAACACCTCATCGGTGACGAAGGGGTCGTGGCCGATGACGTGCATCTTAAGACCCAGGGCGCGATTCGCCACAATCCGGCCAATGGTACCAAAACCGAGGATTGCGATTGTCTTGTAGGCTACCTCTGTACCCATAAACTTCGTTCTTTCCCAGCCCCCGGTTCGGGTCGACTGATCGGCCTGTGGCAGATGGCGACTGAGTGACATCAGGTGTGCGATGGCCAGTTCGGCCGTGGTGGTGGCGTTGGCATCGGGGGTGTTCATCACGATCA
Organism: Gammaproteobacteria bacterium; assembly: GCA_041601415.1. Taxonomy (GTDB): domain Bacteria; phylum Pseudomonadota; class Gammaproteobacteria; order JBFIID01; family JBFIID01; genus JBFIID01. The sequence goes on along the minus strand of JBFIID010000236.1, from coordinate 3,091 downwards.
CACCCTGTTCGGTGGCGGCCGCCACATCGACATTATCGACACCAATACCGGCACGTCCGACGACCTTCAGTTTAGTCGCGGCTTTCAGTACGCGTTCGGTGACAGTGGTGCCACTGCGGATCAATAGTGCGTCGTAGTCCGGGATTAGCTCACACAGTTCATCTTCGCTGAGTCCGGTCTGGATATGAACCTGAATACCGTCCTGTTCGTTGAGAAAATTAATACCGGCCTCGGCCAGCTTGTCGGAGATCAGAATTTTTTTCATTGAGGTCCTCTCGGCGAAATACTCAAAAAAACGGCCAGCGCCTGTTGAATCAAGGCCTGGCCGTTGACTGGGTGGGGGTGTGTTTACTTACCGTCTGACTGGCGCCAGGAAATTACAGGCAGGTGCGGCGTTTTTTGACGGCCTCTGCGAGTTCGTGTAACAGCGGTTCGGTCTCATCCCAGTTCATGCAGGCGTCTGTAATACTCTGCCCGTAGGTGAGAGGTTTACCGGGGATAACCTTCTGGTTACCAGCGACAATATTACTTTCCAGCATTAAACCGAAGATGCGTTTTTCGCCGCCGGCAATCTGTCCGGCAACGTCCTTGCACACCACGATCTGGCGCGCAGGATCCTTACCACTATTGGCATGACTGCAATCCACCATTACGGTTGGGCGCAGACCCGCTTTTTCAAGCATCCGGCAGGACTCATCGATACTGCTGGGATCATAGTTAGGGTGATTATCACCACCACGAAGAATGATGTGGCAGTCTGAATTACCGCTGGTAGAGAAAATTGCGGACTGTCCACCCTTGGTGACAGACAGGAAATGATGCGGCTTGCAGGCCGAGCCGATGGCATCAATCGCAATCTGAATGCCACCATCGGTGGCGTTCTTGAAGCCCACCGGGCAGGACAGGCCAGAGGCCAGTTCACGATGACACTGACTTTCGGTGGTACGAGCACCAATGGCACCCCAGGCGATCAGGTCAGAGACGTACTGCGGGCTGATCAGATCCAGATATTCCGTTGCGGTGGGAATCCCCATTTCGGAGATATCCAGTAACAGGCGACGCGCGATGCGCAGGCCGTCATTGATATGGAAGCTACCATCCAGTTGCGGGTCATTAATAAGGCCTTTCCAGCCGACCGTGGTACGTGGCTTTTCGAAGTAGACACGCATGACGATCAACAACTCTTTGGACAGCTCGTTCATCGGGCCTTTCAGACGGCTGGCATAGTCACGTGCGGCCTCCGGGTCGTGAATCGAGCAGGGCCCGGTAATGACAATCAGACGATCATCTTCACCACGCAGAATCTTCTGCATTGCCTGGCGTGTGTGATAGACCGTCTGTGCGGCGCGTTCTGTAATATCTAATTCGCTGCGCAGTTGATCCGGGGAAACCAGTTCCTTGGTTTCCTTGATGCGTAAGTCGTCGGTCTGTAATGACATGGCTGCTTCTTTTCTGGTTGCTGTTAAAGGGGCGATATTCTCACATAAAAGCGTTACACAATGCACTTAGACGGCCTGTTATTCCTGCTTTTTTTGACTTAGGTAGGTCCTGGCAACGGTCGCTGAGAGGATCTTTCCGTGCATCAACACGTTTAGACCTGAATACGGCACTCAACTCCTAACCGTATTTAGGGTACGATCTCCCGCCGGATATAACGATGGAATAACACAGTGAGACTCAGTGGCGCAGAATTCAGGGAGTGGTCGACCAAATCCATTACGCTGCTTGGCATGTCCGGGGTCGGCAAAACGCGGCTCGCGAATCTGCTGCGTGAAAAACACTGGTTTCATTTTTCAGGTGACTACCGCATAGGCACCCGCTACATGGGCGAGGCGATCCTCGATAATGTGAAATGTCAGGTCATGCAGATCCCGTTTTTGCGCGACCTGATGCGTTCCGACTCAATTCACATTACCAACAACATCACGGTGGATAATCTCACGCCGGTCTCGACCTTTCTTGGCAAACTCGGCAACCCTGAACAGGGTGGTCTGGGGCTGAAAGAGTTTAAACACCGGCAGGAACTGCATCGACAGGCTGAACTGTCCAGCATGCTGGAGGTGCCGGATTTTATCCAGAAGGCGCAGCGAATCTACGGCTATCAGCACTTCATCAATGATGCCGGTGGCAGTCTCTGTGAGCTGGATTCGTCTGAGGTGATGCGCGTGCTCGCCGAACACACGGTGATCATCTACATACAGGCCAGTGATACGGATGAGCAGGCCCTGATCAAACGTGCGGAAAAAGCGCCGAAGCCGCTCTACTATCGGGAGGAGTTTCTCGATCAGCAACTTGCCGAGTATATGCAGGAACGCAGGCTGGACTACTGTGCGCTGATTGACCCGGATGATTTTGTGCGCTGGATTTTCCCTCGTCTGTTTTATGCACGGATTCCGCGTTATGAAGCGATCGCCGCCGAGTATGGCTACACCATCACCACCGATGAATTATCCAGGGTCAGTGATGAGGCCGATTTCCTGGGCCTGATCAGTTCGGTGCTGGATCGACGACCAGCGTAGCGGAGTTATTTATGCCACTTGTTGCCAACACCAGTCTGCCCACCTTCAATCGCCTGCGTAGCGAAGGCGAGACCGTGCTGCCTGACGAAATCGCCCTGCATCAGGACATCCGTGAACTGCATATCGGCCTGTTAAACATGATGCCCGATACCGCGCTGGAGGCGACCGAGCGTCAGTTCTTTCGGCTGGTGGGCGAGAGCAATCAGATTGCGCAGTTCTATATCCACCCATTCACTATCGACGAATTACCCCGAGGTGTCGGTGGGCGTGAACACGTGCAGAAACACTATTCGAGTTTTGAGCAGATCAAACAGGAGGGGCTGGATGCCCTGATCATTACCGGTGCGAATGTCTCAGGTAGTGAGTTGTCTGATCAGCCTTTCTGGGAATCCCTGATCGAGATCGTAGACTGGGCCTACGACAATGTGACTTCGATTCTGTGTTCCTGCCTGGCCACCCATGCGGTACTGGAATTTCGCTACAGACAGAAACGTAGACCGCTGGGCTATAAACGCTGGGGGGTGTATTCACACCGCATACAGGATCATATACATCCATTGATTGTCGGCGTT
>JBFIID010000235.1:0-4441 GCA_041601415.1 Gammaproteobacteria bacterium | reverse complement strand
GGTCAATCACTACGTTCGCACTGGTTCTGGTGATACTGCCTGATCCACTGAATAGACAATTATCGCCTCCTGTATTACTACCAGAGAAACTAAAGCTGATGGTGTTACCGCCCAGAGTGGCCGGATTGACAGTAATATTATCAATACTGGTGCCATCTATGAGATTGAAACCAAAACTCAGGGCCGTCGCACTCACAAAACCACCGTTGCCGGTACCCGAATTCACCGTACCATCATCCAGATCGAGGGCCGACACCGACACATCAAAGGTTCCTGAAACGAGGTTTTGATTACTAACAACGACTGTCAGCCGAGCGTTAATCGGGCCATCATCCGCAGGTAAGGAGCAGGAGAAAGTTGAGCCCGTGACATTACCTACCCATGCCCCAGTAATATCAGTGAATGTGGCGTGGGCCGACGGACTGGCGATTAGCAAGCAGGTCAGCATGATACTTCCCAGGCGACTGGACAACTTTGATTTAACAACTTCTAACATGCAGGTACTCTCCCTCATTTCGATAAAACCAACATCAGTCATTGAACAACTGATGAGTGTAAATGGCAATCAGGCGGCATCGCCCATAGATGGCAAAATTGAAGGCGCTGACACTACAACATGCAGACCTGATTGTCTATCGAGTAGGCCACCATATTCTGTTCATAATCAGCACCTTGCATATACGAACAATCGTGCACGACTGACACATATCTGACCTGAGACAAACACAAAAAAAGGCCGCCGATATAACCGGCGGCCTTATTCTCCATAAAAACCGGAGTTCGAACTATTTTAGTCCTGATCCAGGCGCGTATTCTCTCTGCCAATGAGTGGTCCGGGGCCATCGATGCCCACACCAATCTCGGTATCGTCATCGTTATCGATGGCATCCGCACCCGTGGTTGGGTGTGGTGAGAAGATGTCGTTATCGTGGAACAGATCATCGAACTGATAGAACACCTGCGCCGAGGCGCGTGGCGCCTCGATATTGGCATTCAGGCTAGCGCCGGCAAACACCGGGGCACCGTGTGCCATGGTTCGATCAACCCAGTGTCCCTGTGCAGGATCATCGGGGTCGATGAACAGTGTGCCATTGGCCGGGTTCAGGAATAGAAAGGGTTTCCAGGTCGGTGTCGGAGGAATGATGTCACCCGCTGCATCACTACTCTGAGCCGGATTCCTGAGAAACGGAGGAAAACGCAACTCGGTGGGGTGATCAGGCAACCCATTAACACCCTGCAGTGGGGGTGGTGGCCAGTTCAAGACACCGTTTGGATTAAAGGCGCTGATATCCGTGGCACAGAAACCGGGTGCCTGATCGTCCGGACACATCTTCGCAGTACCGGTGCCTTCCGTCGTCTGACCAATCAACAAACCGGGCAGTCCATCCTCATCACGCAGCGGAAAGGGTGGTTCAACACCCACATCAGTGATAATGAACGGCGGTGGGTTAAAGCGAAAATCCCCGCCCCGCGCTTCTGCTGACCACTGATAACCCGTGAAGGTCTGACCAAATCCGCCGGTAAACGGCTTCAATTGTGTCTGGTCCTCGGCCCTTGAGAAGACATTCTGCTGCTGAATAATGTTGAAATGTGGACGGAAACCCCAGCCTGCCCGCCATTGTGCCTCTGCCACCTTGGGTATGCCATAGGTACCCTTGAAGTTCATCACTTCAAAGCTATGGCTACCGGCACCACAACAATTCCGGATGTCATCATGCAGGCGTGGTCCAAAGTCCACGTTACGGAAGTAATGGGTATGCTTGTCCAGATTAATCAGTTTGACCTGAAAACGATCGCCCTGATTCCAGCCCTGTATTGACGAACCATCGGGGCCTTCACCGTACATTTCATTGTTCATGTAGACGGTAACCATCCGGTAAGGGCCAAAATCACCCTCCTCGATACCCTCTTCGGCCAGCACATCCCATGCCTCGGGAGGTAGCTGACGTTGCTCTGTCGCCAGGTTCGCCCAGTCATCCCAGGTGCCCCGTGGACCCGCATTCTCCCGATTCAACCAGTTGTTGATGGTCGCTGTCGAGGCGCCATTCAGAGCGGCCTGCGCAACCTGGTACATTTTCTTTTCTGGCGCTGCATCAGAGATGGTATCGATAGTCAGGTCATCGCGGTTGCGGCTCGCATAACTCCTGCCCTGTGGATCGAGTTCAACGAGACCCGTATGCGCATTAATCGTCTCGAAGATTGGCTGCAGAAACTGAATCCGTGGTGGATGAACACGCCAGCCCCAGGTATAGACACCACGTTGTAGTCGCAACGGTGGCAGCGCCATGGTGAATTCCACCACTTCACTATTGGAGAAGGGAATCCAGACCGAGTCGAGTCCCTTGAAGGGGAACTGCACACTACGGGGCATACGTTTATCCATCATCACCACGGTCGGTGAGAAGTCTTCCCTTACGGTTGAATAGATACGGTAATTCACCCGCACGGTATCGAACTCGTGAGCCTCCTGTGGCACCACCATCAGGAACGTGTCCGAGTCGATCTGCCCATCGTAATAAAGCATCGCAACATCAATTTCCCAGATCTTTCGAGGTTCACCGTCGATCCCGATCTCTGTCAGCCCCGTGTCCCTGAGGCGTTTCATCTTGTATTCACCGGGGACCTGATCGGCCACATAGGCACCACGGTTGTAGTTGAGCATGGCAAAACCATCATAAATCTTGCCCTGCGTTGTGCCCTGCAGAATATCCATCAGATCCTGCGCAGAGGCGCGCATGGCATTCCCACGTCCGCGCTTTGCAGCACGTGACATTGCTTTCAGGGCCTCGGCCATATCCCGGTTAGGACCCTTTTCGGAGTTGATAGTATGCCCCAGCAAACTTGTCGTATCCCTCGCATCGAGGAAGTTAACGTCGCCCACAATGGTGCCCTGCTGTCCGTCAACCACCTGATCCGTATGTGGAATACGCACTTCCCGGTTTTCCAGTGCGCTCAACACCGGCTCTAAAACCCCGGGACTATTGGGATCGACTTCAAGTGCTGTGGCCGTCGTTGTAGCAAGCATCCCGGCAATAATAATAGCGGGTAGTACAGATATCTTTTTGCACTGTTTTGTTGGCAGAAACCTGTCGCTTAAGGCGGCATACTTGCCTCGCCACGGCAAGCACTCGCCTGTATTGTCATTTTTCATGTTGTTCACTCCATTGAGCACTGCAATTCTGCTGCAGTAGTGGTTCATCAAGCACACTCCCGGAAGGTCTTACGCCTTCATTAGTCTGTGCATCCCGTATTAACAAAACAAAAACACCCTTTAACAGTCACAGTACACACGCGCCTTCAGTATTATTGAACCACCTGTCCGGCAGTTTTGACGCCATCTCCAACAACAGCGCGTCCCAATGCCATCCTGGTCAATGCCACTAAGCTCACTCAGCAGTTTCGTGCTTGTCAGGCATGGATTTCTTCGCTGCATAAACACGCATCATTGATTGCGATTAATCTTTAGCCCAGATATCCAATGTCGTTACAGCAAAAAAAACAGTTAGCATAACTTGCTGTATACAATAGACTTGTTGCACGTTGCGAATTTCTTGAGTAGCTGAACAGCCAGTTGCGGCACGGCCGCTTTTGACTTAAATTAAGATGGAAATTAGTCGCCTTTCTGCGCGTCCATGCCTGTGGTGTGTCTTCATCCAGTTAAGTACCGGTTCAAAGATACGGAGATAAGATTACAATTACATCACCCATATGGGGTACGCTGGGGTAATTAATGGCCTTCTGTTTTTAGATGAGATCCAGTTCACGCTTTCTGTTGTTTTGAAGGTCTGTCGCAGGGAATTAGAGAGCCATGTCGATTGTTCGGCCCTGTCTAAGGACAGGTTAGTCTTTCGTGCGAATTAGTCCGGGAAAGGGGCCGATTATTCCGTAGCAACAATTGACCACGGTTTGGGGCCGTTTGCTCGGAAAACACTTAAGATATACACCTTTTACCCGATAACTATTCCTCCGAGGAATGAATCCCGAGAATACTGTATGGAACAGAGCGGCCTACTGGCGCTTATTCACAATGCGGCTTTACTGCTTGCGATGGTCTTTATCTATGATCAGCTGGTCAGTAACTTGCAGACGGCGGATGTCTTTCCTCGACAGATTCTGGCCGGTATCGCACTTGGCGTGATCGGCGTCATCATCATGCTCACACCCTGGCAGTTCCAGCCGGGCATCATCTTTGACACACGCTCTGTACTACTCTCAATATCAGGCCTTTTCTTTGGTTTTATTCCAACCCTGATCGCCGTGATTATGACATCTGTCCTGCGCTTTATTCAGGGTGGCGGTGCGGCATTGACAGGGATTTCGGTGATCGTCGCATCGGGTCTGCTGGGTTTGTTCTGGCGCCGACAGTTACATGCGCAATTAACTAATATTTCAATTCCCGGGCTTTATCAATTTGGCCTGGTTGTGCATCTGGTGATGCTGG
>JBFIID010000234.1:0-4469 GCA_041601415.1 Gammaproteobacteria bacterium | reverse complement strand
GGTGTTTTCTCCTGCGCGACTGACGGAGCAAACACCCGATGCGTTCTACATCATTATCTGCACGGCCAATTATTCCAGTGTCATCGACGAACTGTCTGTGATGGGTTTTGTTATGGGCGATGATTATTGTGTGACACCGTTGTTGAATCAACGCCGGGCGAAGGACGACTTGAAGTCGATAGATACAAGCGTATTACTGAGTTCACCACAGCACCTGTTCGAAGCAAAATCTGGTGGTGGTGTGTATGAATGCCATACCGCAACAGGTGAGGTAAACAAGGTTTATACAGGCAAAGTGCGGGGCATGGTGAAACGGGGTGACGGACTATTGCTGGTCGATATGTTGAAAGGACTGGTGATGCTGGATGCAGATTTCACGGAGCGCGATGTACTAGTACTGGAAAATAACTGTGAGGCACACGGACTGTTTTACGATACCGCAAACGACCGTGTTTATGTAGGGCAGCCCGGACGTGACTCGATCGCGATTTATACGCTCAGTGATAGAAAACTAATCGACGAGATTTTTATTTCTGATAAATGGGCACGGAATAAAAAAGACAATCATCACGTCAATGATCTGTGTGTCGTGGGTGATAGCCTGTATGTCAGCCTGTTCTCTTTTTCCGGCAACTGGATGCACGAGGTCTATGATGGTGGAGTGCTGGAAATCGACTTGATCAGTGGCAAGATTATTGGCCCGGTCGTGAGCGATTTGTGGATGCCACACAGTGTCTCCCGGTTTAATGGTCGCCTGTGTTATCTCGACTCCATGCGCGGTGAATTGTTCGATACAAGCACTCAACGTATAGGTCACTTCTATTCATTTATCCGTGGTCTGGATTTTGATGGACGCTATTTTTATGTGGGTTCTACGGAACATCGTTACCCGGAAAAACTGGCTGCAGATCAGATCAGTCTGGATAGCGGTTTCTACATTTTTGATCCGATCAGCAAGATGTCGCGCTTTTTTGTGCTGCCACAGATCGAGGCAGTGCATTCGATTCTGGTCAAGAATTAATCAGACACTGGTAAACACACAGGCAGAAATTTGGATACTGAAATAAGACAACGTTTCTTTGCTGCACTGGAAGCAGAGATCCGTCTACTCATGGACCCGGACACAGGGCTTGTCAGTCAGCGTTACGCACGCCATATTGACTGCCCACTGTGTGCAGAACAGCGTGACTCCCAGGAAAAACTATTTATTAAAAATGGTTTTGGCTTTGTGCGTTGTAAGGCCTGTGGCCTGATCTTTAGCAACCCCCAGGTCAAGCCGGAACTGCTTGGTGAACTCTACAGGGATTCAAACTCAAGTCAGCTCTGGGTGGAGCTACAGAAGAGTGCTACCGAACAGGCCTGGAAGACCGATTATTACCTGGATGCTATTCACCTGCTGGAGACGGGCTATGCTGGTTCTGCATCACCACGGTTGCTGGATATTGGTTGTAATACAGGCCTGTTCCTGGAAATCTGCCAGCGTCATAGAGCAGACTGGTTAGTGCAGGGTATCGAACTAAATAATAGCGCCTGTGAGTACGCCGTATCGCGAGGTCTGGCCGTTGAGCAATGTCAGTTAGCTGATCTCGACAGTGCCAATGCGTTCGACATCTATACCCTGTTCGGGGTGATGGAGCACCTGACAGAACCGCATGGTGTTTTGCGTGAGATTAAAAATAGAATTCCAGCAGGTAAAGAGGCACTGGTGATGGCCATCGTGCCCAACAGTTACTCGCTGTATCACATGATGTTACAGGATAAGAGCCAGAGCTTTGATGGCCGTGACCATCTGCTGTATTTTTCAGAGCAAACTCTGGGTCGTGTGTTTGAAATGGCCGGCTTTGAGCTTGTAAAAATCGACACGGTGCTCGATGGACTGGGCAGTATCAAACGCCAGATGCAATGGCTGGATCCAAATGGAACAGACGACACCGATCGATACATACCTGAGTCACTGAAAGCCTTATTCGCGGATGGGCGTATCGAAGACTTTATTAAGACGAACAACCTCGGTTTGAGATTGCGTATTCTCGCGCGCTATAAAGCGACTTAGCGCTTATAGGCACAGACAAGTATTGCCTGGCCATAGTGTTCATCACATAGCCAGGGATCGCTGAGGCCTTCACGTTCTCTGCGTTGTTCCAGCACTTGTTCGAATTTTTTCACCAGAACCTGTTCGGCAGCATCTGGCAGCAGTGTGAAGGGGAAGTCGATGGAATGACTGATCATCGGTAGCGAATAAATACCCGATGAAAATAAATCAGTGAGACCGGCATCTGACATGGACTGCAGATAGGGCTCCGAGAGTGCATCCGATCGATACACCGGTGTCTTGGCAATTGTTTCCTGTGCCGGAGTGACTGACTTCAGCAGTTCGCAGATCCAGTCATACTCGCTTTGCACATTGTCCGGGATATGCGGAACAATGTAGCCAATGAACAATCCGCCCTCTGCCAGCACACGTACCTGCTCGCGAATCACCTGATCGAAATCCTGAAAGTGCTCAAGCAGCCCGATTGAAAAACACAGGTCAAAAGATTTGTCAGGATAGGGCAGGGAAAGACAGTCCCCAACCTCAAAATGCGCTGCCAGTTGCTGTTGTTTGAAGGCCTGCCGTGCAAGTTCGATGGCCTTCGGTGAGATGTCGAGCAGGCTACAGTCCCAGCCTGCATCAGCAAAATAGGCGCTCATTGATCCACGCCCGCAACCGACTTCAAGACAGCGTTTGCCTTTCACACGCTGCAGAAAGGGCTGAAAGCTTTTCCAGTGCTGTCGAAAGGCGAACTGGATCTGATTGGCCGGTGCCTCTCTGGTCCAGTGCAGATAATAGGCCTCGGCCTGCGTTGACCAGTTTCGATCAAACCGCGCACCATCGCCGGCGGGCTCCTGTTGGGGTAGCTTATCCTTCATGGGTCATCTGCTCCAGAATCTTTTCGGCAGATAAAAAATCTTCTTCTGTGTCGATGGTCAGTGAACGTCTTTCCGGAATTTCGAGTGAGACTATACGTTCACCATACAGCGAGTGATGCTCCAGGATCAGTTGCGTGCGAGCTACATAGACCAGTCCGGTGCGAATAAAAATCCGCGAGAATTCCTGGCGGCGAGATTTTCGTTCAGAGGCGGGTAACAGCCACTCAACCTGCTGTGCACTATTGATTGAATACATCAGGGAAGGGTGGACGTGGGTACTGTGAAATCCCGTGATCACGGTGTCCGCTTTTTCATCAATTGCAAGTTGAATCGCGCGCTCTATATCCTTGCTTAATACGGTTGGACTGGTCGGTTGTATCAACACCACATGACTAAAGTGTTCGCCCTGTTGTTGATAGCTTGTGAGCGCATGTTCAATCACGGAAACCGTGCTGCTTTCATCGGCGGCCAGCTCGGCGGGACGCAGCCACGGAACCTCCAGACCGATGTCCCGGGCACAGTCAGCGATGATTTCACTATCTGTGCTGCAGAGACAGGTATCAGGACCTTGTGCGTTGAGCAGTGCTTCAGCAGCCCAGTGGAGCAGAGGTCGACCATGCAGCGGCCTGATATTTTTATTCGGTACTCCTTTGGAACCCGCACGAGCCGGCACGATACCGAGTATTCTGATTTCACCCATCCTGGGTCGCCAGGAGTTGATAAAGGTGATCGGCCATAACTTCCTCGGTGTGTTGCATCGCGTCCAGCGTACAGCCACCGATATGTGGCGTCAGGATCACATTGTGACCCTCGCGGGCGGCCTGTAACAGGGCAGAGTTGGCCAGAAAGTTATCATCCATTTCCCGTTCCAGCACATCACAGGCGACACCGCCCAGTTGGTGATTCTGTAGCGCCAGGGCGGCAGCTTTTTCATCCAGCAAAGAGCCTCTGGCAGTGCTAAGAATCAGGGCTGATGGTTTCATTTGGGCGATCTGTTCGGCACCGATAAGGTGATAGTTTTCACTTGTTTCACTGGCATGCAGTGAAATAATGTCGGCCTCCCGGCAGAGTTGTTCAAGCTTAACCCGACGTACCGGGAAACGTGAAAAACGATCCGTCGTAATAAAGGGGTCACAGGCCATTACCTGCATGCCAAAGGCATTCGCATAGTTTGCCATGTGAGAACCAATTCGCCCAAGTCCAACCAGACCCAGGGTCATACCGGCTATTTGCCGGGACTTAAACCGATCACGTTGCCATTGCAGATCTTCGACGACTGAATGGTGGGCGCGCGGGATCTGGCGTAGTAGAGCGAGCATGAGTCCAAAACAATGTTCAGACGTTGAGCTAATTTCGTTTATGCGGGACAGGTGTTGCTGTAGTGAATGGATCTGGATGTCATGTCGCTCACAATAACCGTGATCAATATGTGTGAGGCCGGTGGTTGGTGACACTATGGCGCTGAGTGTAGTGTAGGGTCTTAAGTATGCCGCATCCAGCTTCTGTCCCAGTCTTACTACAAGGATATCAACGCGTGGTTTCTGTTCGGGTTTACAGGG
>JBFIID010000233.1:0-4588 GCA_041601415.1 Gammaproteobacteria bacterium | reverse complement strand
TATAAAATTAAACGCCTGGTAGATTAGATTGCCGGGCACCGAAAGCAGAAGGAGAATGCTAAACAGAATACCCGGACAATGAGAGACCCACGGTTATATGCGTTTTTTCCAGAACCCTGTTTCCAAGTCTGGATAATGCGTTCGACCTGACAGACATATGAATTCTAAAACAGCTAATCTTGCCATCATGTTTGCCGATATCAGCGGCAGCTCAAAGCTCTATGAAAATCTCGGTGATGTCACCGGCAGACACACCGTTTGCGAGTGCCTGAACATCATGAGTGATGTCATTCAACGGCATCACGGCGTGGTGATCAAAACCATCGGCGACGAAATCATGTGCACTTTCCCTACCGCAGAAGATGGCGCAGTAGCCGCCTGTGAAATGAATAAAAAACTTTCTAATGAGATCACCGGGCAGTCGCCAAATGCAAACGCATTATCTATCCGTGTGGGTCTGCATTATGGTTCGACAATACTTGAAGGTGGTGATGTACACGGCAATTCTGTGATCGTGGCCGCCCGCATGGCATCGCTTGCAAAGGCCGATCAAATCATTACCACCCAACCAACCGTCGCACAGCTTTCAGAAGATATGCGCTTCAACACCCGCCTCATCGACCACTCGCTTCTTAAAGGTCAGAAAGAATCCATTGATATTTTCGAATTAAACTGGCAACGGGATATCACCGACATGGCGATCCGCGTCAACGCCAGGGAACAGAACAACGAGGTAATGCGGTTGAGCTATCAGGGCGAGGTTGTGTTGCTAAACGAAAAACAGCCCGGCATCGTGTTGGGGCGAAGCAACCGTTGTGACCTGACTATCAATGAGAATCTTGCATCCAGACAACATGTGAAACTTGAGTATCGTCGCGGAAAATTTTTCATCATCGATCAAAGCACGAATGGCACCTACCTATTTCCGGAAGGAAGCGAAGAAACATTCCTGAGAAGGGAAGAAATGCTGATTAGTGGAAGGGGTGGACTCAGCCTTGGCCGTCCCTTTACAAACAGCCCGGATGACCTTGTCCACTACATCATTGAAGAACGCTGAGCCTGTCGAAGACTAGACGCCAATACAGTTCTGCGCCGTTCAGCCTGAGTCTATCGAAGGCCTGAATGCCAAAACAGCTCTATTTCGTTCAGCCTGAGCCCGTCGAAGGCCCGGATGAATGCATCGTCATCCATTCAACGCAAACAACATGCCCACCCGTCCACTAACCTGGTTCGGACAGCAACAAAACCAATTTCACAAACCGCCAATCCAGAAACCGCCCAACTGTGAGGACTTGACCTGCTGCCCCAGTAATTTCGGATACATCAGTACCAGAATCGCGAGCAGCCCCATGATCGAGAAGCCAGCATAAAAGGGCAGGAAAACAGAGCTGAAGAATCCACCGTTCTGAATATCCGTATTGACCAGCGCTAACAAGCCACTGACTAGGAAGAAGGAAAATAAACCACCATAAGCCAGGCCGGTAACCAGCAGCACGATCAGCATCAATGACCAGTACTGAAATGAACCCGATGGATTCGTGTGTGCAAACACAATCAGCCCCAGACTGACGACGGTTAGAACTATCCTCATCATTTCCTCACCCGACTCTTACTCCAGTTTCTTGATCCATTGATCCAGTAGCTCAGCCATCTCTGAGGTATTTAACACTGGCCGTTTCTCTTCAAATACGAGCGCACCCTTTTCTTCTATGAGCTGCGCCAGGGTATAGCCATCCACCCAGCCGTGTTGGTCACGACATTTCTCCGGAAAGGTACAAACCAGTGCCAGAGCGGCACCGAGCACCATTTCCCGATCACCTGCGGTATTGGAAGCCATGAACTGCTCAGCACCGATAACCTGAACCTCTTCCGGCTCCTTTTTTACCGAGGACGCGACGAAACTGATCAACATGTCGAAGGCCGATGCCACGGCAATCGCCTGCGTGCGAGCCCAGTAATGAATATCCTGCGGCCTGACTGTCCAGTCTTCCGCTGGCTCGTGACTGTTTTCTACGCGCGGGGATGATTCATTACGCACGCCCCGTTCAAGTCGCTGCCAGATAGCCTCTTCCAGTTCGGCATTGCCCTCCGCTTCCAGGAAGGTCTGCCACTCATCTGGCTCGGCACCTAGCAGCAAGGGCAATGCCTGAGATCTGAGTAACCATTGTTCCTGCTTCAACCATTTCTCAAACAGGAGTTGCTGCTCAATGGAGGCATCGATCAGTTTCTGTCGATCACTTTTCTGTGTCTCTTCTTCTACTATCGTCGCCGCACGCGCATTTCTGTAGCGTTGTCCCAGTTGAGAAAATAATTCACTGTTATTTTTATCCAGATAGCTCATATAAAGTGGTTGCCCTTTAATTTTTATAGATTGTAGACTGCCCCTACAGGTGCGGCCGATCGCAGGCCGGAACAGTGAGGGTATTATGGGACAAATCGCAATTCCCGCCTATTGGATGCGCGGCGGAACGAGTAAGGGACTGTTTTTTCTCGACAAAGACCTGCCTCCGCCCGGCCCTGACAGAGATAAATTATTACTCGCCGCCATCGGTAGCCCCGATCCCTATGGCAAGCAGATCGACGGACTCGGCGGTGCCACTTCCAGCACCAGTAAAATCGTCGTCATTTCCCCTTCTGAACGTAATGATTGCGATGTTAATTACCTGTTTGGCCATGTACCGATCAACGGTGATGTCATCGACTACTCGGGAAATTGCGGCAACCTTGCTTCTGCAGTCGGCCTGTTTGCCATTTATCAGGGGCTGGCACGTGCATCTACCGGTGAATGTGTCTGCGTCAGAGTCTGGCAACAGAACCTGAGACAGATGCTTAATGTGCATGTACCGATTGATGCCCAGGGCAACGTCGAGGTCTGTGGCGATCACCTGATCGCCGGGGTCCCCAATCGTGCCCCACGTGTAACCGTCGACTTCATGTCTCCCGGAGATCCTGAGACCGGTGTGGTTCTGCCAACCGGAAACCCTGTCGACACATTGAAAATTAAATCACTCGGAGAAATTGAAGCGAGCCTGATCTATGCAGGCAATGCATCAGTCTTCATTCGTGCCGAAGTGCTGGGACTGCATGGAGGGGAACTGCCATCCATGCTGGACAGTAATCCGGCTCTGTTAAAGGAAATAGAAACTATTCGTTGTGAGGCGGCGGTGATGATGGGGCTGGCAGAGAGCGCAGAACAGGCCCAACGCGAACGCCCATCGACACCGAAACTGGCATTTGTCTCCTGCCCACAGGACTACACCTCGACTGCGGGCGACCAACTGCGCGCAGAAGACATGGACCTCTGTGCGCGCATTGCATCCATGGGACGAATGCATCATGCCTACACCGGAACCGGCGCCATCAGTACCGCCGTTGCCGCCGCCATCCCCGGCACTATCGTGCATGAATGCATCAGCGAGAGTTGTGATCAAAGCCAGGGAATACGTATTGGTCACAGCGCCGGAACAATGGAAGTTACCGCCGCCGTGCTGCACAGAGACGGACAATGGAAAGCGATCAAGGCCAGCCTGCAACGCAGTGCCCGCCTGCTGATGAAGGGCGAGGTGTTTATCCCCCTGTGTTGATCACATCTTTCGCCTAAGACCAGAGGGAATCAAAACACTCTGCCCTGACAGGACCCTGTTTCTCACCCCTATTCGTAATCCACGTCATCACTGTCATCTTCATCATCGGGCAGTTCCAGTTGCGGCACGGCCTGCACGGCATTGCCCGCGATACCGCGAATCGAGCTGTACATATGGTTAGTGTTTAACAGTACCTTTTCGATCTGTTTTTCACGCTTCTTCCAGATCCCCTGCATCGAGCGTTTTTCCGACGCCAGATCCGTGTGCATCTGGGTAAAGCCTTCGACAATCGCCTCGATCTGCATGCGGAATTCATTGCCGGTAAGAAAATCATAGAGCATGCCCATTTTGTCACCCTTGTTCTCCTGAATGCTCACCGCACTACTGAGTCGAATGATCGACTCACGCAACACGATGCACAGCCCCTTGAACTCTTCGTAGCTGCACACCCAGACGCCATCGCGCAGCCCCAGACGCTCCATATCGGCGGGCATTGCCTCCGTCACCAGCACACCAATACTGGCATTGCGACTCTGGATATCGGCCTTGAACTTTTCTATCCAGCCCGGCTGAAAACTCTTGGTTCGCTTACTTTCGTAATAGATGCTACCGCAGTTCTGACGACTGCGCGTGTTCACCACCTGCAGGCAGTCGGCCCCCTGGGCGCCCTTTTTGATCTCTTCGATACTGTCCAACGGAAACTGCTCTGCCAGCCAGTCTTCAATCGCCAGTTCCTGTACTTCGCCCTGTAACTGCATCGAGCCCTGCTCGGCCCTGCGCTGCGCCTCCTGTAACTGTTGCTTGAGCTGGTTGATGACCTGCTCCCTGTCCAGCAGTTTCATGGCCGCACGTTCTTCTTCCAGCTTACGAATCTTCAGACGTTCTTCGGCAATTTCCTTGCTCATTTTTTGCTGAATTTCCAGTTCCATCGTGCCCCTGAGTTCGTCCTTTTCACGTTTCAGGCGTTCGATCTCGGCACGTGTACGGTTCAGCTCCTTGACCTG
>JBFIID010000232.1:0-4590 GCA_041601415.1 Gammaproteobacteria bacterium | reverse complement strand
CTGAATGACAGCAACAACCTGTTGTATACGGCCGAAATTGCTAACCAGTCTGATTACCAGACGAGCTTCGATCAGGACAACAACTACTACAAGGCCGAGATTGGTCTGTGGCACAAGGTGGGAGCGAGCCTGCTGGATTCGATCGTGGTGAAACTGAGTCATGAAGTGCTGGAAGGTGATCTGGGCGAAACCAACGGCCCGGCGGGTGGTTCACGCTTCGTGACCCCACTGGCGACCGGTCATGCCTTCAATGGCTGGGCCGATCGCTTCCTGAACAACCCGGCGAGTGGTCTGGAAGACACGTATCTGACCTTTGTCGCGAAGCTGGCGTACCAGACAAAATTCGTCGCGCTGTATCACGACTATTCATCGAATGATGCGGGTTTTGATTACGGTACCGAACTGGATCTGGTGTTGACCAAGAAGTTCATGGATCACTACACCGTGGGGCTGAAGTATGCGTCTTATGATGCCGACACGAATGCCGGTAACACGGGTGCCACCGCCTCTGATGTGGACAAATTCTGGGCCTTCGCGCAGGTTTCTTTTTAATTAGTTAAAACAGGACAGGCAGCGGTGGGTTATTTCTGATTCACCGCTGCCGCCGACTAATATCCTTATCATTTAGAACGGATAGCACTCGGGTGTGGCTGAAAAACCAGCACTAATCGCCTCTGCAATACAAAATCGCTTAAAGTGTTTTGATTCAGAAAACCTTCTAACACATTGTTTTTATAGTAGTAAATAACAAAACAAACACCGCGATTTTCCGTCGGCACTGAATACTGAATATTTTATTGATTATTCACAGACGCATTGCTATCTTAACCGCGCATGAATATCCCCGTGACTGACCTCAGTGAAGTTCTGGAAACAAGAGAAAAAATTCTTCTCGCTTCTGAAAAACGTTTTGAATTTTACGGTTACAACAAAACCACCATGGCTGAAATAGCGGATGACCTCGATATGTCGGCCGCTAATCTTTATCGCTTCTACAAAAACAAAAAATCCATCGCCGAGGCATGCGTTAAACGTTGTATCGATGACCGTCTAACGGCCCTGCGTAGCGTATTGAAAAAGTCAGGCGCCAGTGCATCGGAAAAACTTTCAGGGTTTATTCAGACCAGTCTGGAAGTCAGTTATGAACAGCTGGAAAACAAACCAAAAATTAATGAACTTGTGATCTCGGTGAGTCGCGAATCTACCGAACTGGTGATGTACAAACTCGAGAATGAAAGGCAACTGTTAGGCGAGTTAGTCAAACAGGGTAATCAAGCCGGTGAGTTTTCGGTACAGGATGTCGAGGCTACGGCATCAGCACTACACACCAGTATTTTACTCTTTGATGTTCCGCTTTTTATGGGGCTGTACTCACTGCAGGAATTCAGAACAATGGCAAACCAGACAACGGAGCTGTTGCTGCGCGGCTTGCTGGCACGCAAGGGGAAAGAAGCATGAAGCATTTCGAAGCACAGTTTGGAATATGGGTTCTTAAAGCACGCTGGCTGATTGTCCTGTTAACCCTGATTATCGTTGCTGCTGCGGGTTCTGGTGGTCGTCACCTCGAGTTTACGACCAACTACCGGGTGTTTTTTAGTCCTGACAATCCGGAGCTGCTTGCCTTTCAATTCATGGAGGATGCCTACTCCAAAAATGATAATGCGATGATTCTACTCGCACCACGAGATGGCAAGGTATTCACAAATCAAACCCTGGCTGCCGTCGAACGCTTAACCGAACGGGCCTGGCAAACACCCTACTCAACCCGCGTCGATTCAATCAGCAATTTTCAATACACCGAGGCCGAAGAAGACGACCTGCTAGTACATGATCTCTATCAGAACGGCGCGGAACTGAATGATGAACAGATTGCAGATGTGCGTCGCAAAGCAATCAATGAACCCTTACTGATCAACCGACTTATCTCAGAGCGTGAGCATGTCACGGCGGTAAACATCACGATTCACCTGCCCGGCAAGCATGAGGCCGTTGAAACGCCTGAGGTCGCGAGTTTTGTACGCGGACTGGTCGATGAGGTGAAGGCCGAGAACCCGGACATGGATGTGTATCTCACCGGCATGGTGATGATGAACAATGCCTTTTCAGAATCATCGAAAAACGATATGAAATTGCTGGTGCCGCTCAGTTTTGGACTGATGTTGCTGTGCCTGGGAATCCTCATCAAAGGCGTAACCGGCACTATCGGCACCCTGCTGGTTATTATGTTTTCTATTATCTCGGCCATGGGTATTGGTGGTTATATCGGCTTTCCACTTAGCCCGCCCTCTGCCACCTCTCCGACAATTATTCTGACAGTGGCAATAGCCAATTGCGTGCATGTGCTGGTTTCCTTCCTGCATGGTTACCGGCATGGTTTGGGTAAGGATGAGGCCATCGTTGAAAGCCTGCGAATTAATCTGCAACCCATATTCATTGCCAGTGTGACCACTGCCATCGGCTTTCTCAGTATGAATTTTTCGGAAGTGCCACCGTTCCGGCACCTGGGTAATTTTGTTGCCATGGGTGTGGTGGCATCCCTGCTCTTCTCAGTCACCTTCCTGCCCGCCTTCATTTCACTGTTACCGGTAAAAGTGCCCCGCCAGGAGCACGGCAAAGATACGCCGATGCTGAAACTGGGGCAGTTCATCGTCAGGCATCACAGCAAGCTGCTATGGGGAATGGCGCTGGTAATTATCGTACTGGTGAGTTCTATCACGCGTAATGAAATGAACGATGTGTTTGTGCACTATTTCGATGAGAGTATTCAGTTCCGCACCGACTCTGATTTCACCACCGACAACCTGACCGGTCTCTACTCAATAGAGTATTCGCTCGAATCCGGTGAATCAGGTGGCATCAGTAACCCTGAGTTCCTGCAACAGACCAAACTGTTTGCCGACTGGTATCGTGAGCAACCGGAAACCATGCATGTCTCGGTGATCACAGACACCATGCAACGCCTGAACAAGAACATGCACGGTGATGATCCTGCTGCCTATACATTACCGGATCAACGCGATCTGGCGGCGCAGTACCTGTTGCTGTACGAGATGTCCCTGCCCTACGGACTGGATTTAAATAACCAGATTACGGTGGACAAATCATCGACGCGAATGGTGGTCAGTCTGGAAACCATTTCATCGAATGAGGTGCTGGCGCTGGAAGACCGCGCGCAGGACTGGCTGAGCCAGAATGCACCCGCGATAAAACAGGCCAACGGCACCGGAACAACACCGATGTTTGCGCATATCGGTTCACGCAATATTTCGAGCATGTTGATCGGCACAACCATCGCCCTGGTCTTCATTTCCTTTGTCCTGGTACTCGCCTTCCGTTCGCTATTAATTGGCGTAATCAGCCTGGTACCGAACCTCATCCCGGCGGCAATGGGTTTCGGCCTCTGGGGTATTGTTGATGGCGAGGTCGGGCTGGCTCTATCCGTTGTGACCGGCATGACACTGGGTATTGTGGTCGATGATACGGTGCATTTTCTGAGCAAGTATGTCCGCGCCCGACGTGAAAATGGTCTGCACAGCCGCGATGCGGTGATTTATGCCTTTAGCACGGTCGGGCGAGCCCTGATCATTACCTCAACCGTGCTGGTGATAGGCTTTCTGGTGCTGGCCCTGTCGAGCTTCCAGCTCAACTCCGGCATGGGACTGCTGACCGCCATCGTGATTGCGTTTGCACTCGCCGCAGATTTTCTGTTCCTGCCCCCACTATTGATAAAAATCGAGGAATACTTTGATGAAAAGCTGGTTGCTGCTACCGCTCATTCTTAACCTGGGACTACTTTCCGCCCAGGCCGAAACACCCGAAGAAAAAGGCCTGGCGATTGTGATGGAGGCCGACAGGCGCGATACCGGCTGGCAGGACCATCAGGCCAATATGATCATGACCCTGCGTAACAAACAGGGCCAGGAAAGCCGACGTGAAATCCGCCTTCGGGATCTGGAAATAGACGGCGATGGCGATAAAAGCCTGAGCATCTTTGATAATCCGCGTGACGTCAAAGGTACCGCCTTTCTGAGTTTTACCCATGCGCTTGAGGCAGATGACCAATGGCTGTATCTGCCCGCCCTGAAACGGGTTAAACGTATCTCATCAGCGAATAAATCCGGCCCATTCATGGGCAGTGAATTTGCCTATGAAGACCTTACCTCACAGGAGGTGGAGAAATTCACCTATAAATGGCTGCGTGATGAAGTGCTCAATGGCCGTGACACGTTTGTCATCGAGCGCTTCCCGGCGTATGAGCACTCCGGCTATACCCGTCAGGTAGTCTGGATCGATAGCACTATGTACCAGCCACTGAAGATCGAATTCTATGACCGTAAAGATTCACTCCTGAAGATTCTGGAGATGACGGACTACGCCCAGTATCTGGATCGTTACTGGCGTCCGGCGAAGATGCTCATGCGCAATCAGCAAAACGGTAAAAGCACGACACTTGACTGGTCTGATCGACAGTTTGCCAGCGGCCTTTCGGATCGCGACTTTGATAAGAACAGCCTGAAGAGAGCGCGTTGAAAGATCACCTGCCCTGCGCCACGTTTGCCCTGCTCTGTGGCCTGACTCTCTGTGGTGCCG
>JBFIID010000231.1:0-4592 GCA_041601415.1 Gammaproteobacteria bacterium | reverse complement strand
GTACAAGGCGCTGTGTCTTGCGGGAGCCCTACAGGCGGATTGTAGTGCCAAACAGATCGATCAGTTCATTATGATGCCATCACAGCCTGATTCCGATCTTGAGCGGCCATCAAGACGTGAAGCCCTTGAGATATTGCAACTCAGTAACTGGCATCAGCATGATTTGATCAGAAATTTTCTGGCCCTGGAATGACTAAACCAGAAGCGAAACACCACCGCGTCTGGGGTCTCCGACCGCTGTAAAATGCCTGCCGTGATTCATTACCGAATGTACACCGCCAAAAAACAGGTTCAGTTCGTCCCACACCTGGTGTTCGGTATAACGTTCACACATTTTTTCAAGCATGCGGCTGTTGAAACCGTGTTCCAGGTTCAGCACCCCGGCTTCATAGTGCAGTCGAGGTGATTGCACGGCCTGTTCCAGTGGCAGATCAAAGTCCAGCAGATTACTTAAGACCTGTAACAGTGCGGTACGAATACGATTAGAACCACCCGAACCCAGCACCACACTACGTCCGTCTGGATAGAGCAGAATCCCCGGTGACATCATTGAGGTCATGCGTTGATTCGAGGGCCAGCGGTGGAAGCCCTGCGGGTTAATATCTTCTTCGCCGAGCATATTATTCAACATGATACCGGTACCGGGCAGCACAGAACCACAGCCTTCGCCATTACTGACCGTCATGCTGGCGAGGTTGCCGGCGGCATCCATCACACTCATGTGCGTGGTGCCACGCAGACATGCTGCGCGTTGATGAATCTCGGCCTGATAGGATTGGAGAAAAGTATCATCCAGCATACCGAGAGTCGCTGCTGAATCATTACCCTGCAGGGCATGATCGATGCGCGCCTTGTTGGTCAGCTCCATGACCTCGGTGAGAATCGCCAGATGTTCAAAAGAGGCATGCGATTGTTTGCCGATGTTTAGTCCCTCCAGAAGTTTCATCGCCAGGCCAATCAGAATGCCGCCAGAGGAGGGTGGTGGGTTCGTCAGGAAGCGCACCCCCCGATAATCAAGACACAATGGCTGACGTTTTATGACCTCATAGGCCAGCAGATCTTCACGCTTCAGATGACCGCCTGCCAGACACTGTGCGGTAATCAGACCGGCGATCTCTCCTTCATAAAAAAGACGGTCTCCCTCATAGGCAATGGCCTCCAGGGTGTCTGCCTGCGCTGACTGGTGCAGCATCTCACCGGCCTGTAACAGTTCACCGGGTTTGTCGAGGCTCTGGTAGATGTCTCGCCCGCTCCGGTTACAGCTCAGGATCGGTTTCACCACCTGCATCAGGTAGGCCTGCAGTGGGTTGATGCGAATACCCTGTGACATTGCTTCGATAGCAGGTCGTGCCAGTTCGCGCATGGGCATTGTGCACAGGTCTTTATGGATCGCGAACATACCTCGCACCGTACCTGGAGTCGCTATCGAGCCAGCACCAATATGAAATTCCTGGCTGACAGTGCCGAAGTTTGCATGAATGGGATAGAAGTCTGTATCAGCGCGGTCGCGGCGCTGGATTGGTGTCTGGGCAAAAAAGTCATACACGATCTCGCGACGATCAGCGGTTCTGGCCAGGAGATAACCGCCGCCACCCAGAGAGGTGAGTACAGGTTCTGCGGCACAGGCCGCAAAATGTGCCGCTACAATCGCATCAAATGCGTTGCCACCTTCGCGTAGAATTTGTTCCGCAGCCTGCGCAGTTAGCGCGTGACCACAGGCGATGACTCCCCGGGTTTTCATGTGTCTAGATTAGCATTAGAGAGAAGATGACGGGGAAGACTGTTGGGTTAGGGTCTGCTTGGGTTTCGCAGATCGGAGATGACCTGAAAAAGATGCCCGGCCAAAGCCGGGCATCGCTTACAACAGTATCAGGCGTTAGGATGCCAGCCAGCGTCGGCCCATAGCTCACCGGTAACGGCAGAGTTAGAAATCATGAAGCAGATCGCATCGGCAATTTCATCAGGACGAATCAGACGACCCAACTGGGTGTCAGGCAGCACATATTTTTCAATGTATTCTTCACCCAGAGCACGCACCATTGGGGTGTCGGTGAAGCCCGGGTGTAACACACCACAACGCACGCCGTAGAAAATGGCTTCTTTCATCAGGGTTGCTGCAACACCTTCCAGACCGGCCTTGGTGGCGGCATAAGAAAGTTGACCCTTGTTACCCTGTGAAGAGACAGAGCCGATAAAAATAACGGCACCCATCACACCTTCTTCCGGGTTCCACTTCTTCAGACCCCTGGAGAAACGGTCCTGCGCGATACGTGCAAGCATTTCCAGAGCCCAGTAAGCAGGCGCGATCAGGTTAACGTTGACTACCAGATTGAATTTTTCAACTTCGTAGATTTTCGCCTTGCCGGTTTCCTTATCCATACGCACTGCCAGTGAGTCGCGGGTAATACCAGCGGCTGGAATACAGATGGCGACCAGACCAAACTTTGCTTCTGCATCATCGTAAACAGATTTGCGGAATTCTTCGCTGGTTACGTCACCCTGATACGGGAAAGCGACTTCTCTGCCTAACTGTTTGTTTACTTCAGCAGCATTGGCCACAACCTGGTCACTTATGTCGACCATTAATACTGCCTTTGCGCCACGGTTTGCCAGATCAACTGCAACCGCACTGCCGATGCCACTACCGGCACCTGTAATCAAAGCGACTTTGTCTTTGATATCCATTATGTTTGTCTCCCAAGATAAAAGTTGGCCTATTCTAACCGCATGTTGCGACGCAACAAAAGTTATTTTTTTACAGTCGTGCAATACACAGCCACAATAGGGTGAATAAAACTAAAAAAAGAAAAACTGGAGAATAAAAATGAGTTTTGAAATCGACCCGCGACTACAGAAAGACAGCATCCTGCTGGGCCACTTCACCCTTTGCCAACTGCGTTTGCATGTCGATGCCCGCTTTCCCTGGTTTATTCTGGTGCCACAGGTGCCGGCTATCAGTGAGGTCTATCAACTGGAACACAAGGATCAGCACCAGTTGTGGGATGAGGCGGTGAGTGTCAGTGCACGTCTTGCCAAACTGTTTGATGCAGACAAGATGAATCTTGCGACACTGGGAAATATGGTACCGCAATTACATATGCATTGCATTGTAAGACAGCTTGAGGACACCGCCTGGCCGGGGCCGGTGTGGAATGGCGACGAGGCCGTCCAGTACGAAGAAGCACTACTCGATGAACGGATTGATAAGGTGATTACGGGTCTGCAGGGCTTACATGATTTTGTACCGAGTCGCGATCTGTGAAATTAAGCTGTGGATTTTTGCTGTCCCTCGTGCTGCTTGTTAGTCAGCCAGTGAGCGCTGCTTCCACCTGGTTTCTGGCCAGCGAACTGGACTGTGAGGCGATTGCCGACAAAACCTTTGCCAGTGACCGGGAATATGCCTACGATCTGGCCGAATATTTCCAGTGCCTTGGATTTATAGCGGCGCTGGTACAGTCAGACGCACTGCCGAACAGTTGTATTCCGGAAGATGTGGAGCTGGATGAGCTTCGTGGACACTTCGATCAGGGGCTTGCCGCAGATGCCGAACTGGCGGATAAGCCTGCACAGGAGGCGATGCAGGTCATATTTAGCCGTCACTACCCCTGCCAGCAGACGGAAACGACTCCAGATGGATATTGAACATTTTAAAATGCTGCTGATTAATCGTCAGCAGGAGTTGAGCCAGGTCGAGGCCACAGGCAAGGCCTCGGCTGAAACCGTGGAACTGGATCAGTCGCGTGTCGGACGACTGTCGAGAATGGATGCAATGCAATCCCAGGCCATGTCACAGGCAACCAATCAGCGTCGTGAGCTGCAACTGAAAATGATTAGCGCTGCGTTGCAACGTATGGAAACGGGTGATTATGGTTTCTGCCTGAGCTGTGATGATCAGATCGCGCAACAGCGACTGGAGATAGACCCGGCCTGCACACTGTGTATTGACTGTGCGGAGCAGCGGGAGGCCTGATGGGAGATGTGCTGCCCTTCAAAAAGCCCTCGCTAAAGAAAAAGGCGCAGGGTAAAACCCTGTGCAAAAGCGGTTTTCACCAGTGGGAGGTGAAAAGCAGTAACGTATTTGATGTAAAACTGGGCAAGCTGGTCACAGCCTATCGCTGCAAACGCTGTGGCAAGGAAAAAAACGAAGCCAGATAACGACGGCTACAGAGATTTTTAAATTGAGATATAAGCAGGAACAGAGATGAAGAAAGCAAACAAATACGCTATTGAAATAGTGCAAAATGACGGTTCCTGGAGCGCGAAAATCATTCGACGAGTAAACCGGAAGCAGACGGTGGTATCGAAAAAACAGGCCGGCTTCGCAACAGAAGCCGAAGCACAGGCCTGGGGAGACACCGAGTTGCAGACATTCCTGCAGAACCTTGTGGAACGAAATAAACGACGCGCTGCGGATCGTATCCAGTAAAATAGGGCTGCGGGACTACTCTTTGAGACTGGGCAGGACGTCTGCAAACGAGAGTGTTAGAAATTCTGTGTCATTCCCTTAAACTGTTAAAAACAGGAAATGACACACTATGTCCCAGGAATTTGATTTTGATAAAGCACTAAAAGCCCTGCAGTCGGGTAAGCCC
>JBFIID010000230.1:0-4607 GCA_041601415.1 Gammaproteobacteria bacterium | reverse complement strand
TTCTAATGGAAAAGGACCGTCTATTTGCCGAACTGACCCTGGATGACGATGAACTGGCCCTGTATGAACAGGTTTATACCTCGCTGGCGATAGAGGCTCCCGCGCCCGATCTTGTGATTTACCTGCAGGCACCGGTTGAGGTATTGCTACAACGTATCCAGCAGCGGGGCCTGGACAGTGAACGTTCGATCAGTGAAGACTATCTCCAGCGTTTAGTCGACTCCTATATCAATTTCTTTTACTACTATAATGCCGCTCCGCTGTTGATCGTGAATGCCGCTGAGGTGAATTTCGTCAGTGGAGATAATGATTATCGACAGCTATTAGAACAATTGACAAAGATCACCAAGGGTCGGCACTACTTCAATCCGGCCACTATCAACTGAGCAACAGGCTATGAGCAAAATATCAATTCACAAATTAAACGAGATGAAACGGGCGGGTGAAAAAATCGTCTGCCTGACCGCCTATGATGCCACCTTTGCACAGCTGTTAGATGAATCCGGTGTAGAAGTCATACTGGTCGGAGATTCTCTTGGTATGGTGCTGCATGGTGAGGATTCGACCCTTGGAGTGGAAGTGGGTGATATTGCTTATCACAGTCGTTGTGTGCGCAAAGGCGCGAAAAATGCGCTGGTGATTGCAGATATGCCTTTCATGAGCTGTTCTACGCCCGCGCGTGCGCTGGGAAATGCGGGACGCATGATGGCCGAAGGTGGCGCCCAGATGGTCAAAATAGAAGGCGGGGCCTGGTTGGGCGATACCATTAAACTGCTGGATAATAATGGTATTCCCGTCTGCGGACACCTGGGTTTGATGCCCCAGTCGGTGCATAAATTCGGAGGTTACCGTGTACAGGGGCGCACGGATGACGGTTCTGAACAGATCAAGCGTGATGCAATGGCCCTGCAGCAGGCCGGTGCCGTGATGCTGGTGCTGGAATGCATACCCAGCCCCTTAGCGACAGAAATAACCCGGATGCTGGATATTCCGGTGATTGGAATTGGTGCTGGCGTAGATTGTGATGGGCAGGTACTGGTGCTGCATGACATGCTGGGTATCACAGGCAGGAGCCCGAAGTTTTCGCGTGATTTCCTCAGCACCAATACAAGTGTTCGAAGTGCTATTGAAGACTATGTGGACGCGGTCAAGGGGGAACGTTTCCCCGCAGCCGAACACGGGTTTGATGCATGAAAACCATCCACCATTTGCAGGAGTTGCGTGCAGAAGTTCGTTCCATGCGTGCCGCTGGCGAGAGCGTTGGTCTGGTGCCGACGATGGGTAACCTGCATGTCGGTCACCTGTCTCTGGTCGAACAGCTAAAAGGTCGTGCAGACCGTATTATTGCGACTATCTTTGTGAATCCCATGCAATTTGTAGAGGGCGAGGACTTCGATACCTACCCACGTACCCTGGAGGCCGATGCGCTAAAGCTCTCTGAGGCCGGTGTGGACGTGCTCTTCGCACCACAGGTGGATGAAATGTTCAGCAACGATATGGCGCATGAAAGCAGGGTAGAGGTGCCAGCTCTGGATAACATTCTGTGTGGCGAATTCAGACCCGGTCATTTTACCGGGGTCGCCACCATCGTCACCAAGCTGTTTAACATGGTGCAGCCAGATATGGCGATCTTTGGTGAGAAGGACTATCAACAGCTGCTGGTCATTCGTCGCATGGTCGCGGATCTGTGTATACCGGTCGAGGTACTTTCAGCGGTGACGATGCGAGAGTCCGATGGACTGGCAATGAGTTCCAGAAATGGCTATCTGGACCCGGAGCAACGCGAAAAAGCCACACTCATCTATCAGAGCCTGCAACAGGCCGCAGAACTGCTAAAACAGGGGCTGGATTACGCTCAAATAGAGGCGATGGGTAGAAAGAGACTAAATGATGCCGGATATGAAACGCAGTATTTCAGCATACGTAGGTCTAAAGATCTGGCGATCCCATGCGATGCGGATAAAGATCTGGTTATAATTGTCGCGGCAAAGCTGGGGGGCACACGCCTGATAGATAATGTTGCGGTGCAGCAATACGGTTGAACCGTCTGTCTGAATCGGTAATAATCCCCCCCCTCAAGCGATTGACTCAGGAAAATCAATGTATACAACGCTATTAAAATGCAAACTGCATCGCGCATGCGTAACCCATTCTGAGCTGGAATATGAAGGTTCCTGCGCCATTGATGGGCACCTGCTTGATGCTGCTGGCATACGTGAATATGAGCAGATTCAGATTTACAACGTCAATAATGGTGAACGTTTTACCACCTACGCGATTCGTGCCGAGGAAGGTTCAAGAATTATTTCGGTCAATGGTGCCGCTGCCCACAAGGCAAACCCGGGTGACAGAGTCATTATCTGTGCCTATGCATCCTATACAGAGGTGGAAATGGAATTGTTCAAGCCTAGCCTTATCTATCTTGATGAAGGGAATCATGTCACACGCACTGGCGACAAAATTCCGGTACAGGCTGCCTGAGTAACGCAAATATGTTAGAAATAACGGGTCAGGAAGTAATTCCTGACCCGTTTTTTTATGCCTGCAGGAAAGCCTCATGACCAGCCCACATAAAACCGCCGCTGTACTCATTATCGGTAATGAAATCCTTTCTGGACGTACACAGGACATCAATCTGTCCTATCTGGGTAGACGCTTTGCCCAGCTGGGTGTGATTCTGCAGGAAGCGCGCGTAATTCCTGATAATGAGGAGGTGGTTATCCGCACCGTGCATGCCTTACGCGCTGAGGCTGATTTTGTCATTACCACCGGCGGTATTGGGCCGACACACGATGACATCACGACACAATGTATTGCACGTGCGTTTGGTGTCGGGGTGATACGTCATCCGGAAGCCGAGCAGCGACTGCTCGATTACTATGGAGCGGACGAAATTACCGATGCGAGGATGAAAATGGCCTGCGTGCCAGATGGTGCAGAATTGATTGAAAACCCGGTCAGTGCAGCACCGGGCTACCGGATTGAGAATGTCTATGTACTGGCAGGGGTGCCACCCATCATGCAGGCGATGTTTGAGACCCTCACACATCGCTTTGCGGGCGGCGCACCGATTCTTTCCAGAACGGTCTCCTGTGGTCTTGCCGAGAGTCGTCTGGCGGCGGGGCTGACCGAGATTCAGGCACGTTACACAGACATGAGTATCGGCAGCTACCCTTTTGCAAGACATGGGAAACTGGGTGTCAGTGTGGTGTTGCAATCTGATCAGGTGGAAAGACTTGACCTTGCCCGTCGGGAAGTTGGCAAATTAATTGAGCAATTAGGGGGCGTAGCTGATTACGCAGAAGAGGCTTGAACAGTATGTACAAAACCATGGTGTTTATGTTCCTGATGGCCGTTTATATACCCGCACAGGCCGATTTTCGATCTGCCACACTGGCCTATAAACGTGGAGAATATATCAGTGCGGCGAATCAGTTCAGGATCCTGGCGGAACAGGGGCACCCCACCGCGCAATTAAACCTGGGCTACATGTTTAGCGAAGGACAGGGCGTGCCACAGGATTACACCGAGGCAGTGAAATGGCATCGCAGAGCGGCGGAACAGGGACTGGCTATTTCCCAGCATAATCTCGGTGTCGCCTATGCAAACGGACAGGGTGTTGAACTCGATCATAAGCAGAGTGTGTACTGGTTACAGCGCGCCGCAGATCAGGGTTATGCAATGGCCCAATATAATCTGGGTATAGCCTATGATGAAGGACAGGGTGTTCTTCAGGACTTTGAGCTTGCAACAAACTGGTATGCCAAAGCGGCATCGCAGGGCTTACCAGAGGCTCAATACCTCCTTGCCTATAAGTTTGAAACAGGTCAGGGCATCGAACGCGATCCCGCCGCTGCAATTAACTGGTATGAAAAAGCGGCACTGCAGGGACATCTGGAGGCACAGACCAACCTTGGGTTTCTGTATGTGGAAGGCAAGCTGGTTGAAAAGGATACACTAAATGCATGGGTCTGGTTTAGCCTGGCGGCGCAGGCGGGAGATGAAACGGCAAGTCAGAACCTGAGTATTGTCGAGCAGGAGATGAGTGAAGCCATTAAAGCCGAAGCCGGTAAACGACTGCAGGCTTTACAACAACAAATCAGTCCACCCCTGCGCTAGTTGAGTAGTGCATTGATGTGCGCAACGGCACTCCGCCCCAGAGCAGACAGGCTGTAACCGCCTTCCAGTGTAGAAATGACCCGACCCTGGGCGTGGCGCGTCGCGACATCAACCAGCTGCTGGGTAATCCAGGTGTAATCGGCTTCGGTTAGCATCAGGTTTGCCAGCGGGTCTTCCAGATGGGCATCAAACCCTGCAGAGATAAACACTAACTCGGGAGCAAAGGCGTCCAGTTTTGGTAACAGCTTTTCTTCGAAAGCCGTTGCATAGGCCGCACCATCGGTACCGGGAGGCAGTGGAACATTGATAATGTGATCGTTACCGGTGTCGACACCGCTGAATGGATACAGCGGGTGCTGGAAGGTTGAGCAATACATTACGTTTTCATTGTCGCTAAAGATGTCTTCTGTGCCATTACCGTGGTGCACATCGAAATCGATGATAGCGACGCGCGACAGGCCATGGTTTGCAATCGCGTGTGCCGCACC
>JBFIID010000229.1:0-4640 GCA_041601415.1 Gammaproteobacteria bacterium | reverse complement strand
TCCACCGGTGAACGTGAAGCCATCGAGTTGCGTGATGGAGATGCGTCACGTTATCTGGGCAAGGGCGTATTGAATGCCGTTGCTTATGTGAATGGCGAGATCCAGACAGCCCTGCAGGGGCATGAAGTATCTGCGCAGACCGAAATTGATCGGCTCATGATCGAGCTGGATGGCACGGAAACCAAGGCGCGCCTGGGTGCGAATGCGCTTCTCGGTGTTTCCATGGCAGTGGCTCATGCTGCAGCCAATGAGGCGGGTTTGCCGCTCTATCGTTATCTGGGTGGTGATGGACCTTTCAAGATGCCGGTGCCAATGATGAATATCATCAATGGTGGCGCACATGCGGATAACAGTGTCGATTTTCAGGAGTTTATGATTCTGCCCGTCGGCGCACCCAGCCTGGCAGAGGCGGTGCGCTATGGAGCAGAAATATTCCATACCCTGAAAAAGGTATTGCAGGGGCGAGGGCTTAATACTGCGGTGGGTGATGAAGGTGGTTTTGCGCCAGACTTACCCTCTAATGAGTCTGCTGTTGAGGTGATTCTTGAGGCAATAGAACAGGCCGGATACCGCGCGGGTGAAGATATCCTGCTGGGGCTGGATGTGGCGAGTTCCGAGTTTTATAAGAACGGCAAGTATGAACTGTCCTCCGAAGGGCGCAGTCTGGATTCGGCACAGTTTACCGAGGTCCTTGCCGACTGGAGTCGTAAGTATCCGATCATTACGATTGAGGATGGTCTGGATGAAAATGACTGGGCCGGCTGGAAACCACTGACCGATAAACTGGGTAAGGATATTCAGCTGGTGGGTGATGATCTGTTTGTTACGAACACCAAAATTTTCAAACAGGGTATTGAAAAGAACATCGCCAATTCGATTCTGATCAAGGTTAACCAGATCGGTACCCTGACCGAGACATTGGCGGCCATCCAGATGGCGAAAGACAATAATTACACGGCTGTCGTCTCTCATCGTTCCGGTGAAACCGAAGACACGACCATTGCCGATCTGGCGGTAGCGACATCGGCAGGGCAGATTAAGACGGGCTCTCTGTCACGCTCTGATCGTGTAGCTAAATATAATCGTTTGATCGTGATTGAGCAGGAGCTTGGCGAACTGGCCAGTTACCCGGGTAAGGATGCATTTTACAACCTCAAATAATCGGGTCGTACAACATAAGAGAGGAGGGGCAGCCTGGGTGCTGCCCCTTTTTGTTTCGCGATCATGAAAGTGCTGGCATTTATATTGCTTGTTTTACTGTTGATGCTGCAATACAAATTGTGGTTCTCTCCAGGTGGCTTGCCTGAGGTCTGGCAACTGGAGCAATCGCGTCAGCAACAGCTCAGTGAAAATGAAGACCTGGCGCAACGAAATCAATCATTAGCGGCCGAGGTTCGGGATCTGAAAGAAGGGCAGGAAGCTATAGAAGAGCGTGCCAGAAGTGAGATGGGCATGATCCGTAAGGATGAAACGTTTTATCAGGTACTACCTGATAAACAGGCGGAAATAGAAGAGAAATGAAGACAGGCTCTAAAGCAGCAAAGGTGTGGGCCGTGGTTCCAGCCGCAGGCATTGGTACACGCATGCAGAGTGAAGTGCCCAAACAATACCTGAGCATCAATGGCCGTAAGGTTATTGAGCATACCGTCTTGCGTCTCGCCGCTCATCCTGAGATACAGGGTGTCATGGTCGCTCTTGCCGCACATGATACAGAGTGGCCAAAATTGTCGCTGCAGGCGGCAAAAGACATCCACACAACGACGGGCGGCAAAGAGCGAAGCGACTCGGTACTTTCTGCACTTTACGCATTACGCTTATTGGCAGACGAGAATGATTGGGTTCTGGTCCATGATGCGGCAAGGCCATGTATCCGCCGGACAGATATAAATCGCTTGCTTGGGGAGTTAGCAAAACATGATGTGGGGGGGTTGCTCGCGGTTCCGGTGCGTGACACCATGAAACGCAGTAACGAATTAAAGGCTGTTACGGGGACAGTTGAACGCAAGAATTTATGGCATGCACTGACCCCGCAAATGTTCCGACTTGGTCGCCTGATTGAGGCACTTGAACTGGCGGAAAGCCGCCAGCAAGTGGTCACCGATGAGGCCCAGGCAATTGAATTAAGCGGACAGATACCTGTATTGGTTGAGGGCCATGCGGACAATATCAAGATTACCCGTCCGCAGGATCTGGAGCTTGCGGAGTTGTACCTGAAACAACAAAAGGAGGATGAGGAGTGCGCATAGGACATGGGTATGATGCACACAAATTTACTCAGGGTGATGCCATTGTAATCGGAGGTGTGAAGATTCCGTTTACCCAGGGGATGGCAGCTCATTCGGATGGAGATGTACTGATTCACGCCATATGCGATGCACTGCTAGGTGCTGCGGCGATGGGAGATATCGGTAAACATTTCCCCGATACAGAAGAAGAATATAAAGGTATAGACAGTCGTATTTTGTTACGACATGTGATCAGCCTGCTAAGGGACAGGCATTACAGGGTAGTTAATCTGGACGCAACTATTGTTGCACAGACGCCGAAGATGGCACCCCATATAGAGGCGATGCGCGTCAGGCTTGCTGAAGATATGGAGATTGACCTTGATTGTATTAACATCAAGGCAACGACGACTGAAGGTATGGGTTTTACCGGCCGTATGGAAGGTATTGAGTCGCATGCGGTGACCCTGATTCAGTCCTCATAACGAACTGAGCAGTTCCATGAAGAACTTGCTGATCGCTTAATAGAGACGACTTTTTTTTCCCTCTGGCGCACTGCCAGAGAGTTATTCAACAGACTGAGAACTCAGTCTGTGAATTAGAGCAAGCACACATAAGTGTGCGAATTATATAAAAAAAAGGAGAGGACTATGAGCATCATAAGCTACAGTAACGAGGCAAGTTTTAATACATTCAAACACCTGGACATCAGGATCGATGAAGATCCCGGTATCGTCTGGGTTTACATGAAACCTTCCCCACGCCCCTGTTTTAACCCGGAACTGTTAAGCGAAATCAGGAAATTCCAGTCTACCCTGGAACGCTACAAGGGCAAGCTGCCGCACAACGGCAAACTGGTCAATATTCACTACCATGTGTTTGATTCAAGATTCGAAGATGTGTTCAGTCTTGGTGGTGATTTACACCGTTTCTATCATTATATCCGTGCCCGTGATCAACGCGGCATGCTGCAATATGCACGCTCATGCCTGGATGGTCTGTACCCGGTTTTCGTGGGCTTCAATTTGCCGATCACAACCATCTCTCTGGTCAGGGGACAGGCCCTGGGTGGTGGTTTTGAACTGGCGCTGGCGTCACGTGTATTGATTGCAGAAAAACGTTCCGTTATGGGGCTGCCAGAAATCATGTTTAATTTGTTTCCGGGCATGGGTGCCTACAATTTCCTGTGTCAGCGCGTGTCACCCTCCGAGGCAGAAAAACTGATCCTGAGTGGTCGTACTTACAGTGCCGAAGAGTTGCATGGTAAGGGTCTGGTGGATGTGGTTGCTGAAGATGGAGAAGGTGAAGCCGCTGTTTACGATTACATTCGCAAATGTGAAAAGCATCGTTTGGGCTATCTGGCCATGGGGCGTGTCAAACAACGGACGAATCCGATCAGTTATGACGAGTTGATGGATATCTGCACTATCTGGGTAGAAACCGCAATGCAGTTAAAGGAGAAAGATCTACGGATTATGGAACGTCTCGTAAATGCCCAGAATCGTCGCAGTACAGACCGGGACTCAGACGTCGTATCCGCCTGAAGATACAGGGCCTTACAGGGCCGCTGTATCTAGATGCTCCAGATAGTCGAGCAGGGCCGCTCTTACCTGTTCCAGGCCAGCCTGCAGTTCTTCAATATTGGACTGCAGGTTGCGCTGAAGGTCGGTGGCGGATGTCCTGTGCATACGGTCGGCACTGCTCGATAATGCCACGGCACCTATACTGCGGGCACTACCTTTGAGAGCGTGGATTAGATCCTGAAATTCAGAGTGCTGTTTTTGCTGGAGGGCCGTATGAGCCTGACTTATGAGTGTCTCTGTGTCTCGAATAAAACCATGAACCAGATCGTTCATGAAGTCGATATCCTTACCCAGCATTGCCAGTTCATTCAGGGTTGGAATATCAAGCACCGCGTTAGCGCCGGCTTTTGGATCTGACAGACTCTGGATGGCTGTACTGCTAACTGTTTCTACCGGTTCTGTGCCTTTTCCTTCGATGAGTTGTTTGGCCACTTTTAATAATGCCTCAGGTTCAACGGGTTTGGTCAGGAAATAATCTATTCCGGCTTCCTCACATTCACGTCTTGCTTCAGTAGTCGCGTTCGCGGTTAGCATCAAGATGGGTGTCTGATCGGCATTCGGGTTGATGTAACGGTATATCTTGGCGGCTTCAACGCCATCCATAACTGGCATCTGCATATCCATGATGATCAGGTCGAAACGTTTCAATTCCAGATGATCCAGGACTTCTTCGCCATTCGACGCAATGGTGACCCGATGACCATCGTGTTCGAGAATGCGGGTAATTACTTTCTGATTGGTTGGGTTGTCTTCACCCATCAGGATGTCATAGCTGCTGGTAGATTCGGTTTTTTCCTTCTTGTAGACCAGGCGTGTAACGGCATTGTCTTTG
>JBFIID010000228.1:0-4692 GCA_041601415.1 Gammaproteobacteria bacterium | reverse complement strand
CGGAACGTGCACCCTTGCATAAGCTCGGCAGTGGACAATGGGATAAGGCGCGCCGCAAGGCGGCCAAACGTGCTTTTGATGTGGCGGCAGAACTACTGGAAATCTATGCTCGACGCGCAGCACGTAAAGGCTACGCACATCAGAGAGATGAGGTTGCCTATGCCGCCTTTGCACAGGGGTTTCCGTTTGAAGAAACCCCGGATCAGGAAGACTGTATCGATGCGGTGCTCACGGATATGTGTGCTGACACACCGATGGATAGACTGGTTTGTGGTGATGTCGGTTTTGGCAAGACTGAAGTCGCGATGCGTGCCGCATTTTTAGCGATTAACAATGGCAAACAGGTGGCTGTGCTGGTGCCGACTACATTGCTGGCACAACAGCATTTCAATAATTTCAAGGATCGCTTCGCCGACTGGCCGGTAAGGGTCGAACAGATTTCTCGCTTTGCCGGTAAAAAACAGCAGGATGAGATAATCCAGGGGCTGGATAATGGTGCGGTAGATATCGTGATCGGTACCCACAAGCTGTTACAGGACAGCATCAAATTCAGGCGTCTGGGCTTGCTGGTGATCGACGAAGAACATCGCTTTGGTGTGCGTCAGAAAGAAAAGATCAAGTCCATGCGCTCCGAAGTGGACATCCTCACGCTCACTGCGACACCGATCCCGCGTACCCTGAATATGTCTCTCTCCGGTACCCGTGAACTGTCGATCATTGCGACACCGCCGGCCAAGCGTCTGGCGATTAAAACCTTTGTACGTGAGTGGAAAGACTCGCTGTTACGTGAGGCACTGATGCGTGAGATATCGCGTGGTGGGCAGGTGTATTTCCTGCACAATGATGTGGACTCCATCGAGAAGATGCAGAAGCAACTACAGGCCCTGTTGCCAGAGGCGCGGGTTGAATACGCACATGGACAGATGCGTGAAAAAGAACTGGAAAGGGTGATGCTGGATTTTTATCATCGACGCTTTAATGTGCTGGTTTGCACCACAATTATTGAAACCGGCATCGACGTACCGACGGCGAATACCATCATCATCAACCGTGCAGATAAGTTTGGGCTGGCACAGCTATACCAGTTGCGCGGACGTGTTGGACGTTCACATCATCGTGCCTATGCCTATCTGATCGTACCGGAACGAAAGACCCTGACCTCAGATGCCAAACGCCGCCTCGAGGCGATTGAATCTCTTGATCAGCTTGGTGTTGGTTTTACCCTTGCAACCCATGACCTGGAAATTCGTGGAGCGGGTGAGATACTCGGTGATGAACAGAGCGGACAGATCCAGGAGATCGGTTTCGGTATGTATATGGATCTGCTCGAACGTGCGGTTAAGGCATTGAAAGCAGGCAAGACACCGCAGCTGGATCGGCCGCTGGATCACGGCGCGGAGATTGAATTGCATATTCCTTCGATTCTGCCGGAAGATTACCTGCCTGATGTACACACGCGTCTGATCATGTACAAACGTATAGCCAGTGCCAGTGATGATATCCAGTTACGTGAATTGCAGGAAGAAATGATCGATCGCTTTGGTCTGTTGCCGGATGCAGCTAAAAACCTGCTCGCGATAACAGAACTGAAATTGCGTGCCACGGAGATTGGTATTCGCAAGATTGATCTGGGTGAGTTCGGTGGACGTTGTCAGTTCAATAAAAAACCAAATGTTGATCCGATGGCGATAATTAAGCTTATTCAGTCGCGTCCACGGAACTACAGGCTGGAAGGTAATGACAAACTGAAGATTATGCAGGATCTGCCTGAGGCTGAAGATCGCTTTAAAGAACTGGATCTGTTATTTAATCTGCTAAGCGCACGTGATGCAGCCTGAAACAGGAAGAGATAAAACCGCGATGAAATATAAAGTCACTCAACTTTTAATTATAGTTACGTGCTTGCTTGGCCTGTCTGTTGCACAGGCAGAAGAGGTTTGGTATCAGGTTGAACTCATCGTGTTTGAAAACCTGCAGGCCGATGCCGATGGTGAAGCGTGGCCAGTGACACCCGGTTACCCGGACATTGATAGTGCGCTGGATATCCTCAGTAGCGAGATGACGTTGCAAGCCGAACCGATCGTTAAGGCGGAGACCGAAGTAAATCTGACTGCACCTGGATGGGATACTCCTGCAGAAGTTCAGAAGCCGGAGCCGCCGGTTACTTATCAGCAATTAAGCGCCGATAAACTGCGCATCGCAGATGTGTTTTCACGCATGAGACGTTCGGCCAACTATCGACCTTTACTGCACCTTGGATGGATTCAGTCAGGGGCAGAAGAGACCGTCTCCCAGGCCGTGCGGGTGGCGTTGAATAGCGAGGAAGATCCGACTTCAATCACCAATCAGCAGATTCTCGATGGCTTTGTGAAGATGAGGAAAAGCCGTTTCATCCATATCGAAGCCGACCTTGTTTACTTCCTGCCGCAAACGGCATTTATGGAGACGAGCAAACATGGCTATGCCAGTCTGGTGCGTCTACAGGAATCACGCAAGATGCGTCTGAACGAACTGCATTACCTGGATCACCCCCTGTTCGGGGTGGTTCTCTATGTGAGTCCTTTGCAGCCTGAAGAATAGATTCCTGTATCAGCAGTGTCTGAAACCCGGGGATAGAAGCTAGGGTTTAAATTCGGGTGGAATCACCTTGGCCCATTCAACTGTGTATTCCCTGTCGGCCTGTTTAATCACGGCCTCCAGTATTTCATCGGTCACAACACCATTGACACGATAGACCAGTCTACCTGACGGGTTGTAGAAGAATGTCAGAGGGATCATATCGACGGGTTTACCGATTAATTTATTGGCCAGTTCACCATCGACCATCAGCAACGGGTAATCAATGAAATAATCCTGGGCGAAGATGTAGAGTTCATCCTGTTTGGGAAATTTGAAGCTGGGCCAATGTAAGGTAAGGCCGATGACCATTGCATCATGTTCCCGATGCCGGTGATGAAACTCATTGAGTGTATCCAGTTCTGCGCGGCAGTATGGGCAATTAGTCGCCCACACATTCAATACCACCCACTTACCGTTCCCTATAAAGTCGTTTAGCGAATGCTTATTACCCTCGATATCCTCGATCAATGTATCGGGTTTCTCTGCAGCAAGGGGTAAGGAGAACAACATGATGAACAGTAAGGATGTCCCGAAGCGGCTGAAGTTGGTCATCATAATTGTGGTATCACTCTTTCAAGTAGTCGTAGACACTCTGCCATGCCCAGCGTGAGGTTATTGTGAATATCCTGCAGCGTGATTTCACCATCACCCTTACCAGCAGCGCGATTTGCTACAACGTTCAGGGTCGCATATCGCATTGACAGTTCCCGCGCCAGTGCCGCTTCAGGCATACCGGTCATTCCCACCACACTGCAGCCGTCACGCTCCATGCGAAGGATCTCCGCACTGGTTTCCAGACGAGGCCCCTGGGTTGCGCCGTAAGTACCATGTGCACAGATGGGAATGCCCGCGAGTCGGGCGGCCTTGATTAATTCTGTGCGTAATTCAGCACAGTAGGGTTCAGTGAAATCAATATGCTCTACACCGTATTCATTTCCATCATAGAAGGTGTGTTCTCGTGACCAGGTGTAGTCAATGATTTGATCGGGGATCACAATATGTACTGCATTACTCTCTTCACTGATGCCACCGACGGCAGCCACGCTGATGATGTTTTTTATGCCGATGTCATGCAGCGCCCATATGTTGGCGCGGTAATTTATCTTGTGTGGAGGTATGTCATGTTGCAGGCCGTGACGTGCGATAAAGACAACCTTCTGCCCGAAAAAATTACCGAATAAAAATGGACTCGAAGGTTCACCATAGGGTGTCCTCTGTACGGCACGTTGGGTGATGGTGAGGCCTTCCAGGGCATCCAGTCCGGTACCACCGATTATTGCCAGTTCAGACATCTTCATCTCCCGCTGCATAAATTCCATCGGCATTCCGCAGATAATCGCGGTAATCCATGCCATGACCAAACAGGTAACGATCCTCGGCTACCAGTCCGGTAAAGTCGGCTTTAACTAGCCCGGGTCTGTCGGCAATCTTTTTTTCTACAAGCACCGCAGTAAATACTTGTGCTGCGCCCATCAAGGTGCAGTCTTCTACCACCGCCTGTAGTGTGATGCCGTAATCGAGAACGTCATCAACGATGAGCACGGTACGATCGCGCAAACTCGCTCGTGGCCGAGCCAGCCAGTGCAGCTCGCTGCCACTGGTGTTACCTCTGTAACGGGTCGCATGCAGGTAATCGACCTGGAGAGGGAAGTTGAGTCGGGGTAACAGTATGCCAGTGGGAATTAACCCTCCGATCATGGTACAGAGTATCAGGGGGTTGCTATCGGACAACTTTGCGCTGATCTCCTCCGCCATCCTGGTATAGGCCAGTTCGAGCTGTTCAGGGCTGAAAACAAGCTCGGCCCGGCTCGCAACGTCCCTGATTTGCTGAGTGTTATTCATGACGTTTCCTTAAGTTTTTCCAGTCCTCTACGACCTGCCAGATCACGGGCGAATTGCCAGGCAGAGCGACCGCTACGTGAACCGTGTAACAGAGCCCACTGCAGGGCAGCATGACGAATAGCATCTTTGTTTTCGTCTGCAAGTTCAAAGTGTCGTAACCAGTGCCAGACAATATCGAGATAAGTTTGCTGATTAAAGGGGTGAAATGCCAGCCATAGTCCGAAGCGTTCT
>JBFIID010000227.1:0-4739 GCA_041601415.1 Gammaproteobacteria bacterium | reverse complement strand
GCGCATAATGACGCGCCAGACATTTACTGAAGCCCATCACGCCGGCCTTCACTGCCGCAAACATCTGTGGATTAATCCCTTCCATCCCCTGCAATACCAGATCCCAGGACATGTTCAGAATCACACCACTGCCTGCTGCCTGCATCACTGGCGCTACGGCCCAGCAACAGAGCATCGTGCCGCGCAGGTCAACAGCGATTAGACTATCGAGCTTTTCGAGTGTGCTCAGCTCGGCACCAGAGCCCGTCAGGATGTCCGCACCCGCTATATTGGCCCAGATATCAATCTGTCCTAATTCTGTCTGTGCGGTCTCCAGCAAGCGCTGTACATCACCGGCATCGGCCACATCAGCCTGTACGGCCATGGCCCGACCACCCGCGCCAAGAATATCGCTAACCAGCGATTCTGCCGCTGTTCTGGAGCTCTTGTAATTGACCAGCACATGAGCGCCCTGTGCGGCAAACAGTCGCGCTGTTGCCTGTCCTATGCCCGTGCTCGCACCTGTAATGACGGCTGTTTTATTGGCCAGACGATTATTCACACTCTCTCCTCATATACTTTTACGAATTAACTACTGCCGCGCTATAGTAACCCGCACCGGTCAGAAGCTGACAGATCAAATCGAAAAGACGAGTAACCGATACGCCAAAGACTGTTGATGATCCCACTCCACGACAATAACCCGACCACACTATTCCCCGTTTTTACCATCGCCTTTATGGCCCTGTGTATCTTCGCCTTTGTCTGGCAGGTGGGCAGTGGTGATGCGGGTAATCATCGGATTATTCTCGGTCTGGGTATGATCCCTGCTGTATTGTTCGATGAAGCCAGTCTCCCCCCTGATCTGGCTCTGGTACCGGCCAGCATGACGGTTCTGACCTCGATGTTTTTACACGGGGGCTGGATGCACCTGATCGGCAATATGCTGTACCTGTGGGTGTTTGGGAATAATGTCGAAGACAGTATGGGACACCTGCGGTTTATCATTTTCTACCTGCTTTGCGGCAGCTTTGCAGCACTCGGACAGGCCTTTATCTATCCTGCGTCCCAAATCCCCATGATTGGTGCCAGCGGTGCCATTTCCGGCGTGCTCGGTGCTTACCTTCTACTCTTCCCGAGGGCGCGCATTCTGGTTGTGATTCCGCTGGGGTTCCTCTTCCCATTATTACGTATTCCAGCTGGCTGGGTTCTCGGTGCCTGGTTTGCCCTGCAGATTTTTAGCTCTTTCGGAGCGAACCCTGAACAGGGAGGCGTCGCCTGGTTCGCCCACATCGGCGGTTTCATCGCCGGAATGGCCCTGATCCCACTCTTCAAGCAAAAAGACGTAAAACTCTTCGCCGCCGCCCAGGGCTCACGTCGATTTTTCGAGCGCAATCCCTTTGAATAATGGAGAAATCCTGAACCTGAACGCTTTGCCAGATGCGCCTCTATGGCTGCCATTTACCCCCGAGTAAACACTCTTTTCACTCAAATCTGTGTATCCGTTCGGATATTTATCTAGCCTATAAGCTGATACTTGC
Source organism: Gammaproteobacteria bacterium (assembly GCA_041601415.1). GTDB lineage: Bacteria > Pseudomonadota > Gammaproteobacteria > JBFIID01 > JBFIID01 > JBFIID01. Next base: position 3,219 of record JBFIID010000227.1, on the reverse strand, counting down.
CGCCGGTATATCTATAATACGCAACCAATTTTCGCTAATCGTTCAAATGCCGACGGCAGGAACCAAAAACTATGTCCGAATCACAGGAAAAAGATATTAAGGAAACAGCGCTGGAAAACCTGGCTGAATGGAAGGAACTGGCTGAAAAAAGCCAGAGTGTCGTGAAGACCTTCATAGAAAACCAGGCCAATGATGATGCTTTCTCGATTGTCGATCCCAGCAGCATTGGCAAGGCCTTCTTTGACATGAATGCCAAGCTCCTCTCCGATCCTGAAAAGCTCGCCGAAACACAGAAACAGATCATGGCAGATTCGATGAAACTCTGGCAGAGCACCATGACCCGTATGCTAGGCAAAGAAAGTGAGCCCGCAGCCACACCAGAGCCGGGCGATCGACGTTTTAAGGACAAGGCCTGGGAAGAACAGGCGACATTCGATTACATCAAACAATCCTATCTCCTCTCCAGCCGTTGGTTGACCTCACTGGTAAACGATGCAGAAGGACTCGATCCACAGGAGAAGGAACGCGTCGATTTTTATACCCGTCAGTTTATCAGTGCCATGTCACCAAGCAATTTCGCTGCAACCAACCCTGCGGTGATGAAAAAAGTCCATGATACAGGCGGTAAAAACCTGCTGGATGGCCTGAAAAACATGCTCAAGGATATGGAAAAGGGCAAGGGCAAGCTTAAAATTTCCATGACCGATATGGATGCCTTCACCGTCGGTGAGAATATCGCCAGTACAGAAGGTAAAGTGATCTATCAAAACGAACTGATGCAGCTGATCCAGTACAGCCCCACCACCGAGGAAGTCTATAAGAAGCCTCTGCTGATCGTGCCACCGTGGATTAACAAGTTTTACATCCTCGACCTGCAGCCTAAAAACAGTTTCCTCAAGTGGGTGGTGGATCAGGGTTACACCCTGTTCATCATCTCCTGGATCAACCCAACCAAGGAATTGAGTCATAAGAGCTTTGAGGATTACATGATCGAGGGGCCATTAACCGCGATTGATGTAATTTCCGACATCACCGGTGAAAAAGATCTGAACATTCTGGGCTTCTGCATCGGTGGCATTCTGGTCGAGGCAATGTTGGGCTGGATGGCCAAAAAGGGTGACAAGCGGGTCAAATCCGCAACCCTGTTGACCACCCTGCTGGACTTCAATGAGGTCGGTGAAGTGTCTGTCTTCATTGACGATGATCTGGTCACCTCGCTTGAAAAACACATGGAAGAAAAAGGCTATCTGGAAGGACGCCACATGGCGCAGATGTTCAACATGATGCGTGAAAATGACCTTATCTGGTCATTCGTGGTGAATAACTACCTGATGGGTCGAGAACCTATGCCATTCGACCTGTTGTACTGGAACTCCGACTCCACCCGTCTGCCAGCCGCCATGTTGCTGTACTACCTGAAACATATCTATCAGGAGAACGGTCTGGCCAAGAAAGATCATCTTAAATTGCATGGCGAAAAAATTGATGTCAGCAAGATCAAGACCCCGATCTATTCCATAGCCACCAAGGACGATCATATCGCTCCCTGGGTGAGCTGCTATCCAGTGACCCAGAAGTTTGCCGGTCCCGTGCGCTTTGTACTTGGCGGTTCAGGCCATATAGCTGGCGCCATGAATCACCCTGCGGCCAATAAATACGGCTACTGGACAAACAGTGATTACCCGGAAGATGCAATGGAATGGTTCGGCAAGGCCGATGCCCATGAAGGCTCCTGGTGGCTGGACTGGAATGAGTGGCTGGCGAAGAAGAGTGGTAAAAAGGTTCCTGCCAGAGTTCCAGGCGAAGGAAAGTACAAAGCCATTGAAGATGCGCCCGGTAGCTATGTAAAAAGCAGCACCGACGAGTAATTTGCTCACCTCCCGCCAGTAATATTCCCTGTGGAACTACTGTAAATCGAAGCTGTCCGATTGCAGTAGTTCCACAGGAGAACCTGCCGTATGAATACAGCCAAACCGATTCGAATAACCGTCGCTGCTATGCTGATCTCACTAAGCCTGGCCAGCCTGAATACCTCCGCCGATGAAGCTAAGGAAGCGGACAGTATGATGATCAAGAATACACACACATGGTCTAGCCAATTGCAGGGTTTTACCAAACCGTCGGATGACGAGTTGCGAAAACGCCTGAGCAAGCTTCAGTATGATGTAACCCAGCGAGACAGCACGGAACGTCCCTTTAACAATGAGTATTGGGACAACAAACAGGCAGGTATCTATGTTGATATCGTCTCGGGAGAACCACTGTTCAGTTCGACAGACAAGTATAAATCTGGCACCGGGTGGCCGAGTTTCATTCGCCCTATTCGCGAAGACGCACTCTACAGCAAGGAAGACAACGGACTTTTCTATACCCGTACTGAATTGCGTAGCAAAATCGCTGACTCACATCTGGGGCATGTATTTGAAGATGGGCCGCAACCAACCGGTCTACGCTATTGCATCAATTCTGCGTCCCTGAGATTTATACCCATGGAAGAACTGGCTTCACAGGGCTATGCAGAGTTTCTACCCTTATTTAATAAATAACAGAGGCGGGTTACTTCTTAGAGCCCAAATTAGTGTCAGTCTCAGTTGAGGCTGGCATCAGTTTCTTGAAAACACTAATACGGCGAAAAATTTGATCAACCGCGTATACGCGCCCCGTTTCATCGACCGTTATACCCGCCAGCATCATGAAATTACCCGGAGCATTCTCCTCGGAATATCTACCCATGCTCATAAGTAATTTGCCCTCAGAATCAAAAATCTGAACATTGCCAAACTGTGCATCGCTGACATAGATATTGCCATCTGCATCGCTGGTAATGCCTCTGGGTCTGGAGAATTGACCAGATCGATTTCCTATCGCCCCCCAGGTAAACAGAAACTCACCCTCTGCATCGAAGCACTGGACTCTAAAGTTTCCCGCATCCAGTACGTAGACGCGCCCTTCCTTACCTACAGTCACAGCCACCGGGATATTCAGCAAGCCTTCTTCTGATCCACCGCCTCCGAATTGTCCAATTTTTTCACCATCGGCATTAAAGATCATGACGCGGTGCTCCTTGCTGCCGACTCCTCCATTGTCTGTCACATAGATACGTTCACCATCCGGTGACACAGCGACATCGGTAGGTCGAATGAGTCCCGCACCACTTCCGATAAGTTTCTGGAAAAGACCGAAGTTATCATAGACAACGACTACTTTTCTCATGATATC
>JBFIID010000226.1:0-4748 GCA_041601415.1 Gammaproteobacteria bacterium | reverse complement strand
GTTCTGTGGCGTATTTCTGCGAGATGCGCGATTGACTGAAAGGAGTCTGCTTGCTCTGACAACAAGCGATCCTACGCCGGATCAGCAACAAAAACTGAGAAATCACATACAGCAATACTGTGGGGTAGCGGGCTGGTTTAGTTTGCCGGGCATGAATCAGTTGATGGAAATCCTGGATACCGGGCTTCAGAGCGGCATACATTATAAAAGAAGTCTTCTGGTCTTCAGGAAGGTTCTCCTGACCCTGCGGGGGGTTCTCCACGACATCTCGCCAAACACCTCTGTTGACATGACCCTGATGTATTACCTGTACACGACCCTCATGTCTCGGTTTGCTAATGTGACGCGCTGGCAGCGGGACACCAGACCAATATCGCTTCCTTTGAAGGGACGTGATGCAATGTCACTGATCTTCAGTTTGCAGACCCTCGGATTCAGACACGGCCTGGAGCTAGGAGAGATGCTGGGTAATGGGGGTAATCGTGAGGAATGCAAGATTACAGTTGTTAACCATAAGTAAACAAAGAGTTGAATAAAGCGCGGCTTGTTTCATTAAAAAAGATAATCTAATATTCCTTCCATCGCGAAGCCAGAAATTGTGCTCGCCCCAGAATCGGAAAAAATTTAGGAGTATTAAGATGAAACAATCTAACTGGATCTATACGATCTTCCTGCTGAGTACTCTACTCAGTTCAAGTGCATTCGCTAACGATGCCGATACCGCAATCAAGGCCAGTAACCTGAGTTTTGAATATGCTATCAACAGCGGTGACGCAAATGCGTTAACAGGACTCTACACCCCGGATGCGGTGCTTTTACCACCGACGGATGAAACCCTGGCCAAACCGGCAGCCATCCGTCAGTTCTGGGAAGAGGCGCTGAAAGATGGGATTCGCAATGTAAAACTGGCTAATTTTGATACACGTATTGAGGGTGACACCGCCTATCAGGCATTAATCTGGTCAGCTGAGACCAGCAATGCAGATGGCAGCACGAAATATATTGGCGGTAACATGGTAAACATATTCAGCCGTCAGCTGGACGGTAGCTGGAAACCACGCATGCAGAGCTGGAACTAACTGAGCAGGTCGATCAGGGTGTTTTAAAAAAACGGGGCTTGCCCCGTTTTTTTATTTAAGAAGAAATGCATTGAAAGCATTACGGGCACACATATATCAATTTGATATATGTGTGCCCGTAATATATACTTTTCAATATCCCTGTTCGTCGAGTACTCATCATGAATGTGAAGTCCCTGTGCCTGGGTTCCCTGTGTCTTAAAGATTTCAGCGGTTATGAAATCAAAAAACTGTTTGAGTCTGCTTTCAATCATTTCTATTCCGCCAGCTACGGCTCGATTTATCCTTCACTGAGCAAACTGCTGGATGAAGGGCTGGTGACTGTCAGCATTCAGCCCGGTGATAAGCATCCCGACAAAAAGATCTTTAGTGTCACTAGTGAAGGTCGTGAACAATTCATCAAAGAACTCGCCGCCACGCCTCCCGTTGAGCAAATGAGATCAGGTTTCCTGATGTTGATGTTTTTTGCGCACCTGCTGGATACCCCGCGGTTGATCGAAATACTGGATCAGATCGAACAGCAGTACGCAGAAGAGATTGATTACCTGGATTCGATTAAGGACTGTGAAGAAAACACCCCCGGTATGCGCTTCACGGTCGAATTTGGACTGGACAGTTATCAACATGCGCTCAACTTTGTTCGCCAACATCGTGGTCAGTTGATCGAAAAGCATCAGCAGGGAGCAGTGAAATGAGCCGGGCAAAGCGGTATTTATCTCTACTCGCCGGAGTGCTTCTAATTCTGCATCCTGCCTTTTTAATGGCCGAGACTGTCCAGGCGGAAGCCGCCTATCAACGTATTACCCTCACCGGTTTCACGCGCGCGCGCAGTGTGTTGCATCTATCGAGTGAAGTAGCTGGCAAGGTACAACAGGTCTTTGCGGATCTGGGCCAGGCGATTCCGGCAGACGGAGTTTTTGCCTGTCTTGATCGAACGTTTATCGAATTAGAACGTTCCGCCAACCGTAGTGAACAGTCGCGTATCCATGCCGAGATTGCCTATTACAAAAAACAGAGAGACCGATTTACGCGTCTGGTGAAAACCAGCAGTTCCGCGCAGACCCAACTGGATGAAGCGGAACGCAGTCTGAGAGTGTTTGAGCAACAATTAAAGACGCTACGCATCAACGCAGAAAATCTGGCAGAGCGGAGTCAGAGGCACTGTCTGCGAGCAACGCCCGGCTGGCTGGTGATGAGCCGGCAAATAGAACCGCTGCAATGGATTAATGCAGGACAAACAGTGGCATCACTCGGTGACTTCAGCAAACTTTTAATTCCCTTTGCATTGACTCAACAGGAGTTTCGCATCCTGCAGGGGCAGGGTAGCGAACTGCAATTACATTTTCCGGAACTGAAGCAGGACAGATCCGCACGCATCAGCCAGGTGGCGCCAGGCTTCGACGAGAAATCGAGAAAGATACAGGTCAATCTGGAACTGGATGCCAGCGCGCAGATCAACCGTGGTGGTCTCAGGGCAGAATTACATTTGATGTTGCCTGATGTCTCCGGCGCCTTGCTCATTCCCCATAGTGCCGTGCAGGAACGCTATGAAGAGTTCTGGCTCACACGCGCCTCGGGTGAGGAAATTCGGGTGGTCTATCTGGGCGAGCTGCAACGCAACCAAAGCCGCATGGCGCGTGTAGTCTCTGCACAGATTAAAGCTGGCGATGAGTTTGTGAACGGAGACTGAAGATGGCGATGGAATCACTGATCCGTTTTTCGCTACAGCAGCGGGTGCTCTACAACCTGATGTTTGTGGTGCTCACGGTGGTTGGTTTTTTCGCCCTCTATGCGATGCCCGCCGAGCGCTATCCGAATGTGAACTTTGGTGAAGTGATCATCAGTACCTATTTTCCTGGCGCATCGCCGGAGGAAGTGGAGAGCCTGGTAACACGTAAGATCGAAGAGGCGCTGGAATCAGTCGAAGAGACGGACTGGATAAAATCCACCTCATTCAGACAACGTTCACAGGTACGGATCAAATTCATTGACGATACCGACTATGAACGACTGTATGACGAAGTGCGCTTCAAGGTACTGAACGTGATTGATGAACTGCCGGATGAAATCGATCCTCCGGTGTTAAAGAACCTGACCGTCAAAGACTATATCCCGGTCATCGTTCTCAATCTGGTAGGTGATCACGAGAACCGTGCACTGACCCTCATGGCGGAAGAGATAAAAACGGCATTGAGCCGTATTAACGGGGTGCAGGATGTCGTCCTCAATGGTGAATATGAACGGGAATTTCATGTCACTCTCGACCCGCTAAAAATGAAAGCGCAGGGCGTCACTTTTGAGCAGGCAGTGAATGCACTGCAACAGTCAAACATCTCCATTCCGGCAGGTAACTTCAGTAACAGCAGTGGTGAGTTTCTGGTCAAGGTGGATGAAAAGTTCCGCAGCCGTGAGCAGGTTGTCGCCAGCATTATTCGACGCGATGCCGATGGTAGTTTTGTGCGTATTCAGGACATCATCAGTGCCGCCGGCCCCGGTTATCGGGACCCATTGGCAATCACCTCGGTTAATGGCGAGGACTCTATCGCCCTGCAGGTGATCAAGGCCGACGGTGGCAATGCATTACGCGTCAAGGACGCCGTGCTGGAGGTGATGCAGGACTACCTGCCGGGACTGGAAAAGGAAGCTGTTGAGCTTATCTACACGCAGGATTCCACGGTCTATATAGAAGACGGGCTGAGTACTCTGGGTCTGAATATGCTGGTTGGTATCGCGCTGGTATCACTGTTGATCTGGTACTTCATGGGGTTCAGAAATGCAGGGCTGGTGACCATCGGGATTCCATTTTCGTTCATGATCACGATGCTGGTGATGTACTTTACCGGCAATAGTCTGAATGAACTCACCCTGTTTTCCTTTGTGCTGGTGAGCGGCATCATTGTCGATGATGCGATCGTGGTGAACGAAAATATCTATCGACACATCCAGAACGGTGAACCCCTGCAGCAGGCGATAATAACCGGTACCGCAGAGGTGGCTCTACCCGTGATCTCGGCGACCATGACGACAGTCGCGGCCTTTCTGCCGATGCTGATCATGTCTGGCACAACCGGTGAGTTTTTTGCCCAGATCCCGAAGGCCGTGTCCTACGCGATTATCGCCTCGCTGATCGAATGTCTCCTGATTCTCCCCATCCACTATCTGGATTTTGGTCCACGCCCCGGGCCTGTTGGCCAGTTGTCTGAAGAGACCGATAACTGGTTGATGAAAATACTGCGCAATATCTCGGAGTACCTGCTGGCGATCGCCATGCGTTTTCGTTTCAGTACTGTATTTGCAGTGTTGCTCGCGTTTATCACGGTGATCGGCATTATCGTGGTTTCGGTCAGTGGTCAGTATCCATTAATCCGGATCAAATTCTTTCCCGATGATTACAAGCTTTACTATGTGGATGTTGTCGGACCGGTGAGTACACCGATCGAGGAGGTTGATCGCTACCTGAAACAAATTTCCCGGTATGTGCAGGCGCAGGGGCCAGGTTATGCCGCCTCATCCACGGCCTTCGCCGGATTTTATTTTAACGAAGATTATGAACAGGTCTTCGCCAACAATCATGGCACTGTGATGGTTACCTTACCGTCGGAATCAGAGCAGGCATTTAATGATCCGCTGGAATATCTGGAACAGGTTCGCAAGCAGTTGACAGAAAAG
>JBFIID010000225.1:0-4750 GCA_041601415.1 Gammaproteobacteria bacterium | reverse complement strand
CGGATCAGGGTAATGCCGAAGAACTGGATTCACTCCTGCGTGTGTTGCGCGCACCCTTCGACGAACATGACGATTTCACTTCTTACGCCGACCCGCGTCCCGCCTGGGCGGAGGGAATCAGCGTCAGTTGCTCTTCGTAACGACATTACGAGCGAGACTAAATCTTAAGCAGTATTTTTTCCAGCCAGCTATACGGCAGAATGCGGCGTAACACCGAGAACAATGTGGTCGGCACAGTAACAAAATAATGCGCGCGCGGCTGACTGGATTCGAGTGCCCTGATCACCTGCTCCAGCACCGCTTCGGGTGGCAGGGTAAATGGCACGACGGCACCCTCCGCCTTCAGACGCTCTTCTACTCCCGCATAATATTCTCTATGCACACTGTTTTCCGCATCAATATTGCGTTGATAGGCGAGGAAGGAATTGTGCCGGAATTTACTCGTCACCGGGCCAGGCTCGACCAGACAGGCGTGTACACCAGAGCCGGTTAGTTCCTGTCGCAGGGTTTCGGTCAGCCCGCGCAATGCATATTTACTGGCGTTATACGCCCCGCGGTATGGGAGGGAAACGAAACCTAATAGTGATCCATTCTGGATGATCCGACCATAGCCCTGCCTACGCATCAGCGGCAGTAATTTACAGGTCAGTTCATGGGTGCCGAACAGGTTGGTTTCAAACTGTTGTTTCAGCACATCTCTGCGCAGGTCTTCCACCGCGCCGGCCTGACCATAGGCGCCATTATTAAACAGCGCATACAGCTCACCACCGGTCTGTTCCAGCACCCAGGCAACGGCCACATCGATCGATCTGGAATCATCCAGATCCAGTTGCAAGGCCTCCAGCCCCTGCGCCTTCAGCATTTCTACATCGGCACTCTTTCTGGCACTGGCAAACACACGATAGCCACGCTGCTGTAAGCCCTGTGCAACGCACAGGCCGATACCACTGGAACAGCCGGTGATAAGAATGGTTTTTTGTGTCATGAATCGTTTAATCCTGAAGCAGTCATTGCTGCTGTCTGACGCGTCTGCCGACGACGTGAAAACAGGCCGCGAAAATCATCCACGATCAAATAAAAACACGGCAGCGCGATGAGAATCAGCACCGTCGCGAAGATCAGACCGAAGCCAAGACTTACAGCCATCGGTGATAGAAACGCGGTCTGGCCCGTAGCAAAAAATATCAGGGGTGAAATACCCAGAAAAGTAGTAATCGAGGTCAGGATAATCGGTCTCGCCCTGACCTTTCCGGCCTCGACCACCGAGTCGATGGGGCCCAGTCCCAGACGTCGCTGACGACGGATAAAATCCACCAGGATCAGCGAGTCATTAACAATAATTCCGGCCAGCGCGATGAAGCCCACCATCGAGAGAAACTGCAGGTTATAGCCAAACACCGCGTGTCCAAAGATGACCCCAATAAATCCAAAGGGAATAATAAACATGACGATCAGCGGATCGAGCAGCGAATTAAACAGGGTAGCAAGAATGAAAAAGATCAGCGCGAGGGCTATGACCATCGCTACCAACATACCCTGCATGGCATCACTGGCCGCCTTCTTTTCGCCCAGGAATAACAGGCTATAGCCGGGCAGTTCTTTCTCCAGTTGCTGAAACTCCTGCTGTACCCGCGCCGTCACTTCCAGTGCGGTGACGACCTCGGTATCCACTTCGGCGGTCAGTGTCGCCATTCTCTGTGTACTGCGGCGTTGAATGCTGTTCAGGCCACGACTGATAGAGATGTCAGCAACCTCTCCCAGATACACGGTGTTGCCATTCGCGAGCACGATGGGTAATTCCGCCAGACTATCCGAATGCTGACGAATTTCATCGGTATAAATCAGACGTACTGGCAGGCGTTTATCCTTCCAGCTGACATGCATCAGTTCGTTACCGAGAAACCCGGTACGCACAACATTGGCAAGACTCGCCTGCGAAATGCCGAGCAGCCGCCCACGCTCATTGAGTTGATACTGATATTCGAGTTTGCCCGGTTCCATATCATGCTGAACATCCTTCACCCCCGGCATGCGTTGCAGATAATCATGGATGCGTGTGATCTGGGTTTGCAGTACGCGTATATCCGGCCCCACCAGACCGATCTCGATATCCGCCCCCGCTGGCCCTCCCTGCGGACGCAGGATGCTCAGTTTGTTCACCCCGGCGATTCCCTGTAGATCCAGTCGCAGGGCATTGATGATGTCATCGGCATCCCGCACACGACTTCCCTGATGTTCAAACTTGAGCGATACAATCGGTGTGACCCAGGTTTCAATAAAGCCATTCGCCACCTGCTTTTCCAGATCGATAACAAACTGAATCACATTGCTGCCGAACTTGACCCGATTAAAATCAATAAAGCTGACCCCTACATTGGTCAACATGGTATCCAGTTCATCTTTCTGAATCTGTTTCTGAATGCTGACTTCCAGTTGTTTGGCCAGCGTGAGTGTCTCATCCAGACCGTAGGTGTTGGGTGCCTCGATATTGACAAAAAACTGGCCGGTATCGACCGCGCCAAACTGCTGGTAGGGAATACGTGTCCAGGCATACACGAGGCTAATACTGAGAATGCCAATACTGATCACGGCAATCAGATATTTATGCCGTGATGACCAGCGCAGCCAGTCTGCATAGCCCTGTAAAAACCGCACCCATTTATCCGTCTGGTTCTGCGCCGCCGGTGATACCCTGAGGAAATGTGCCGCATGGGATGGCAACACCATGAACGCCTCCCACAATGAGCCAAGCAATGCAAAGGTGACGACCACCGGGATCACGGCGATGAACACCCCCAGCGTTCCACCGATGGCAAACATCGGCAGGAATGCGGCAATGGTGGTGGCGGTCGATGCGAGCACCGGCCAGAACACCTCTCGCGTCGCCTTCTCCGCCGCCTCTTTGGCAGGCAAGCCTGTGGCCATGTGTCGATAAACATTTTCGGTCACGATGATCGCATCATCAACGATCATGCCCAGCGCGATCAGAAACGCAAATAACGACACCATGTTGATGGTGTAGTCGAGAAAATACAGCAGCACGATGGCTATCAGAAACGAGACCGGGATACCCATCGCCGTGACCAGTGCGACGCGAAAATTCAGAAATATATACAGCGAAATGAGTAACAACAGCAGACCGACCAGGCCGGATGACTTAACCGTATCCAGACGGTTTTTTACATACACAGAGAGATCACCAAACACGCCAACCTGCACGGACACCGGTAATTCAGCCCTTAATTCCTCGGCCAGCGCCCTGACACTTGCGGCAATCTCGATCGAGGAAGATTGAAGTGTTTTACTGACCGTCAGGTTTACCGAGGGTTGACCGTTAAAGCGGCCCATCGTTCTGGCCTCTTCAAAGCGTCGTTCGATATGGGCTACTTCACCGAGTTTCAGCAATCCCTGATTGTCATTGCTGCGCAGTACAATGTCCTGCATCGACTCCGGCTCCGGTTCATAACCCTTGCCGCGTAACAGGATATCGCCCTCATGTGCCTCGATAGAGCCACCCGGCTGGTCACTGAGGTTTTCGCGCAAAGCCAACGCGATTAGTTCCAGGCTAAGCCCCCGCGCGGCGAGTTTATGCGGGTCGACGATGACCCACAGCTCCCACTCCCGATCGCCGGCCATACCGACGCTGGCAATGCCGGGGATCTGCTGCATGCGACGTCGTACCTTCTCCGCGACCTCGTAAAGATAAGCACGCGATACTTCGCCGTACACCGCCAGACTGATTACCGGAAAGCGGGTCTGCAGGCGTTTCAGTTCCGGCTGCTCGGCACTGTCTGGCAGATCGGTCACCTGATCCAGTGCGGTTCGCGCATCACGCATGAAGTTATCTACATCGGTGCCCGGCTTCAGTTCTATCAGTACCTGCGAAGCACCCTCAAGACTGGTGGAGGTGATCACATCTATATCCGCCATGCCATCGAATTCATCCTCGATCGGCAGGGTCACCTGACGTTCAACCTCTTCCGGTGGTGCTCCCTCGAACACGGTGGTGATGCGCACCTTATCCAGTTCTACCAGCGGAAACATTTCCTGTGGCAGGGCATACCAGGACAGGATCCCCATCACCACGACCACCGCGAGGCTGAGATTGATGATCAGCGGATTACGAATACTGTAGGAGATAACCGACATCGAGTTACGCCCTAGTCAGTCACGACTTGCTGGCCGTCGGCCAGTGCGGCGACATTTCTGGCGACGATATTGACGCCGGCGTGCAAGCCGCGAATCACAAAATCATCCTCATCGGCCAGCACGATGGATACCGCACGACGCCTGAGACTGCCATCCACGACTTCGTAGACATAAGCGCCGCCCTCCTCTCTCAGGATCGCCGCGCGCGGAACCAGCACCGCATCGGGCAGAACATGTCCCGGCAGTTTTGCCTCTGCCAGTTGCCCGGGCACAGCGCCCTCTGCCGCTATGCGTATGCGCAGTGCATAGGTCAGGGTCCGGGGCGAGGGATCCAGCGCCCTGGCAATAAGTTTCCCCTGTCTACTGCTGTCGCCGATCATTAACTCGATGTCCTGCCCCGTGTGCAGCGCCGTGGCCACCGACTCGGGTACTTCCAGTGACAGATCCAGCGACTCGACCTGCACCAGGCGAATCACCGTCTGCCCCGGTGTCACGTAATCACCGGTCTCTACATGAACGTTGTTAACACTGGCCGCAAACGGCGCGCGCAACGTGGCACGTTGCAGATTACGCGCGGCGATATCCACGGCAAGCTGGGCCT
>JBFIID010000224.1:0-4759 GCA_041601415.1 Gammaproteobacteria bacterium | reverse complement strand
CCACTTCGTTCAGGTCTTTCGCAAGGGCGGTGACCCTGGCGGCTTTCTCTGCGTAGTCGGCATTGTGCGCGAGCAGGTAACCGTATTCTTCCAGTTGCGCGCCGCAGCCGCTGTCGGTGCTGACGATGGCTTCTGCACCCGCTTCTATGTGTGGCCACCAGGCATCTATATTCTGTTTCATCATTGCCTGCGCCTGTTCCTCGGCACTGAGGTGCTGACTCAGCGCGCCACAGCAACCGGCGCTTTTGACACTGAATAGTTCTATGCCGAGTTTATCCAGTAGTTGCACGGCGGCGTCATTGATGGCGGGAACCAGTGCCGGTTGTGCGCAGCCTTCGAGTAACAGCATTTTGCGTGCGTGTTGTTGTTGCGGCCTGCCGATGGATGCGCGTTTCTCGGGTACCGTGTCGCCGATTATGGCGGGCAGCAACGGTTTGAATAATTGCCCGACTTTCAGTAAGGGTGTGAAGCGTGCGGGATAGGGAATGGTCTGGCGTAGTAACCAGCGTTGTACTTTGTCGAACAGGGGGCGAGGCACTTCTTTTTCGAGTTGCTGACGACCGATCTCCAGCAACCTTCCATATTGCACACCGGAGGGACAGGTGGTTTCACAGGAGCGACAGGTCAGACAGCGATCCAGGTGCAGTTGGGTTTCCGGTCCCGATGACTCGCCTTCCAGCATCGACTTGATCATGTAGATGCGTCCACGCGGGCCGTCCTGTTCGTCACCGAGTAACTGGTAGGTGGGACAGGTGGCGGTGCAAAATCCGCAGTGTACACATTTGCGCAGGATGCGATCGGCCTCCTGACCTTCCGGGGTCTTGAGGATCGCTTCAGTCAGAGATGTCTGCATGGTGTTTCCTGTTTTCTGGCTCGCGGTATCAGTATTCTGCGTACATTCTGCCGGGGTTAAAGATGCCCTTTGGATCAAACGCGTGTTTCAGTTGTTGATGCAATTTCAGCATGCCTGCCGGTAACGGGGAAAAAATCTGGCCGTTTTGATCCCCTCTTCTGAACAGTGTCGCATGCCCCTGTTTCTCACGGGCATAATTGAACACCGTCTCGGCTGCCGCGTCTGTACTTAACCAGTGCAGTGCGCCACCCCACTCCATCAGGCTGTCGGCATTGAGTGCCGCCTGCATGTCGTCGGTCTGCGTTGCGGGTGGGAGTGAGACTCGCCATAGCGGTGTGTCCGACTGGAAGAAATCCATGCGCTGTTCACGCAGGTCTTCCCAGAACTGTTCACCGCCGTGCAGTTCATCGCCACCCATTATCGCGCGTGCCGCCTGCAATGATGATTCCACCCCGGACAATCGGTAATAGAGTCGATTATCCAGATGTGCGCTGGCCGATAGCGGCAGAGGTTTTCCTGCCCAATCACGTAACAGTGCGAGCGCCCGCGAACGATCAACTTCCTGTGTCAGTGTGATCTCCGTTTGCGCCTGCGGTAAGAGTTTCAGCGAGACTTCGAGGATGATACCCAGCGTCCCCTGTGCGCCCGTCATCAGGCGTGAGAGATCGTAACCGGCGACGTTCTTCATCACCTGCCCGCCAAAGGTCAGCACTTCTCCCTTGCCGTTGATGCATTTGATCCCCAGCACGAAGTCTCGCAGGGCGCCCGCATAAGCGCGGCGTGGGCCAGACAGGCCACAGGCGACGACCCCACCAATGGTGGCATCGTCGGAAAAATAGGGCGGTTCAAACGGCAGTATCTGTCGTGCAGCGGCGAGGGTTTGTTCGAGCTCGCGCAGGGGCGTACCGGCGCGCGCCGTGATCACCAGTTCGCTGGGTTCGTGCGCGATGATGCCACTGTAGGGGGTGATGTCGCAGGGCTGTGCGCTGACGTTGCGCCCATAGAATGATTTACTGCCAGCACCACAGATCTGCAGTGCCTGACCATTCTCAGCCGCCGTGAGGACGGTATTTTGAAGTGTTTCCAGTACCTTTTCTTGCTGCATCTGCTCTCACTCTGTTGTTCATTCCAGCCAGCGCCAGGCAATGAATGAGGCAACAACACACACCAGTGCCGCTGCGGTAAAGGTATATTCTGCGCCGATGCCATCCCAGGCGTAGCCGCTGAGCAGGGTGCCCGCTGCGCCACCTGCACCAAAACTAAGACTACTATACAGGGCCTGTCCGCGCCCCTGGTTTTTGCCGGTGAAATATCGGTGAATCAACTGGATCGCCACTGCGTGGTAGATGCCAAAGGTCGCGGCATGTAAACACTGCGCCAGCAACAGAACCATCAGGCTGTCCACGCCCCAGCCAATCATCAGCCAGCGCACCACGGCCCGGATCAGACTAAGGAGTAATAAATTCTTCAGACCGACGGCCGGGATCATGCGATGCATGACGATAAACACAGCGACTTCGGCCACCACTCCCAACGCCCATAGCTGGCCGATGAGGCTCCGATTATAACCGTGGTCTTCGAGGAAGATGGAGAAAAAGGTGTAATACGGGCCATGCCCCATCTGGATAAGAAAACAGCAGAGCAACAGGGCAACAACCGGCGCGCGCTTTAATACATCGGCAATCGGTGTGTGTTCGATGTGCAGGTGTCCGGCGGCTTCTTCCGGTACGGTTTCACTGACCAGCCAGATACCGACCATCATAAAGATCAGAATCAAGGGCAGACTGCTGACCCCGTAGTGATCAAACACCATTCCCAGCACCACCACGGCAACGATGAATCCCACCGAACCCCAGACCCGAATGCGCGTATAGGCATCCGTGCCACCGCCCAGATAATTCATCGTGGTGGCCTCGAACTGCGGCAGGGAGGCATTCCAGAAAAAACCGAAACCAATCATCACCAGTGCGATGGCGAGATAGCTCTGGGACAGAAAAATACCGGCGAAGGTAATACAGGACAGCAATGAGGCGAGGCGCACTATTTTCATGCGTTTGCCACGGTGATCGGCGATCCAGCCCCAGACGTTGGGTGCGACGATCTTGGTCGCGACCAGTATCGCCACCAGTTCACCGATCTCGGCGTTACTGAAATCCAGTGATTTGAGATACAGCGACCAGTAAGGCAGCAGGCTGCCTACGGTGGCGAAGTAGAAGAAGTAGAAACCCGACAGGCGCCAGTAGGGGACGCCCGCAATGCCGATCATGTAGACGCAGGTATGATCGGAACCTCGGATTTCACATCGGCATTCTGTGCGCGATGACGCAGGTAATGGTCCATCAGCACCAGTGCCAGCATCGCCTCGGCGATGGGGGTGGCGCGAATCCCCACACAGGGATCGTGACGACCGTGGGTGACGACCTCTTCTGCCGCGCCCCCGGTATTGACGCTCTTGCCGGGCAGACGAATGCTGGAGGTGGCCTTCAGCGCGATGCTGACCAGAATATCCTGACCGGATGAAATACCGCCCAGCACACCACCGGCGTTGTTACTCAGAAAACCTTCCGGCGTCATTTCGTCGCGGTGTTCGGTGCCTTTCTGTACCACGCTCTCGAAACCGGCACCGATTTCCACGGCCTTGACCGCGTTAATACACATCATCGCCTTCGCTATCTCGGCATCCAGACGATCAAAGATCGGCTCACCCAATCCTGGCGGTACATGACTGGCGACGACATTGATACGTGCGCCGATGGAATTACCTTCCTTACGCAGGGCATCCATATATTTTTCAAGTTCGGCAACACTGTCTTTGTCTGGTGCGAAAAAGGGATTGTTCTCTACCTCGTCCCAGTCGGTTAACGGGATCTTGATCGGCCCGAGCTGTGACACATAACCACGGATCTGTATGCCTAGTTTTTCGCGCAGGTATTTTTTCGCAATACCACCGGCGGCAACACGCATCGCCGTTTCACGCGCAGAGGAACGACCACCACCGCGATAGTCGCGGATGCCGTATTTCTGCAGGTAGGTGTAGTCCGCATGTCCGGGACGAAAGCTGGAGGCGATCTTTGTGTAATCCTTCGAGCGTTGATCGGTATTTTCGATCAGCAGCCCTATCGGTGTGCCGGTGGTCAGACCTTCGAACACGCCGGACATAATGCGTACTTCGTCGGACTCACGCCGTTGCGTCGTATGCCGCGATGTGCCGGGCTTGCGTCGGTCCAGATCGATCTGTAAATCGGCTTCAGACAGGGCGAGGCCGGGAGGACAACCATCGACGATGCAGCCCAGACCCGGGCCATGACTTTCGCCATAGCTGGTAATAGTAAAAAGTGTTCCGAATGTATTTCCTGACATGCGCGGTATTGTATAGGAATGTGTCTGAGTTAGCAGCGTAAAAACTGCTGTAAATCACGCGCCGTGATCGAAAAGACGCCCTCGCCCCCGTGTTCAAATTCCAGCCACACCAGCGGCAGTTCGGGCCAGCTATCCATCATCGTCTGCTGGCTTTCGCCCACCTCTACGATCAGCACACCGTGATCGGTCAAACGCTCCACTGCGCCGGCCAGCATACGATTCACAATGCTTAGCCCCTGCTCGTCTGCGACCAGCCCCAGTTCCGGTTCATGCCGGTATTCATCGGGCAGGTTGGGCATTGAGCTGTGTGGAACATAGGGTGGGTTGCTGATGATTAAATCGTATTTCTGCGCGGGTAACCCATCATAGACATCTGACTTGAACAGCTGCACGCGTGAGGCGAGTTGATGTGTCTCAACATTGCGTTTTGCCACCTCCAGCGCATCGGCAGAGATGTCCGCCGCATGTACCTGTGCGTGCTGAAAGGCATAGGCGCAGGCGATAGCGATACAGCCACTGCCGGTGCCAATTTCAAGGATATTTTTG
>JBFIID010000223.1:0-4766 GCA_041601415.1 Gammaproteobacteria bacterium | reverse complement strand
ATGAATATTCATCTAATTGCCGTCGGGAAGCGTCCCCCGGACTGGGTTGATTCTGGCTTTCAGGATTATGTGAAACGTCTCTCCGGCCCCTGTCGTCTGAGCCTGCGAGAAATCAACCCCGGCAACCGCAGCAAGGGGGCCGATGTGCGTAAGGCGATCGAGGATGAAGGCCGGCGTATGCTCGCCGCAATCCCCGAACAGGCAATTGTCATCGCCCTGGATGAACACGGCAAACAATGGAGCAGTGAGAAACTTTCCGGTCAGCTGCAGGGCTGGATGCAGAGCGGCAATGATGTGGCATTATTGATCGGCGGGCCGGATGGACTACACCCGGATTGTAAACGCAGGGCCAACGTCACCTGGTCACTCTCCAGTTTGACCCTGCCACATGCGATGGTGCGGGTACTGGTCGCAGAACAGATCTATCGCGCCTGGAGCATCCTGCATAACCACCCGTATCACCGTCAGTAAGGATCAGCGCATGTCTTTTATTTATCTGGCCTCGAAATCGCCCCGCCGACGTACCTTACTGGAACAGATCGGCGTTACCTACGAAACCCTTGAAGTAGATATCAATGAGGACTGGGACGGTCAGGAAAGCGCTGCAGACTATGTACAGCGCCTGGCCAGGGAAAAGGCCCTGCATGGCTGGAGCACACTGAAGAATAGAACACCGGCACCGGTGCTGGGGGCGGACACGGCCGTGGTACTGGATGACCGGATACTCGGCAAACCAGAGAGCCAGTCTCACGCGCTGGACATGTTACAGCAGCTATCCGGCCGTACCCATCAGGTCTATACCGGCATCGCCATCGCCGAGGGTGAGGCGCATAGTCTGCTATCCGTCAGTCACGTCACCTTCCGGGATCTCGATAGCGCAGAATGCCTGAACTACTGGCACAGCGGCGAACCGGAGGGGAAGGCCGGCGGCTATGCCATTCAGGGCCGCGCGGCGGCCTTTATTCAGCACCTGGAAGGCAGTTACTCCGGCGTCATGGGACTGCCGCTCTACGAAACCGCGCAATTACTGGCACAATACCGACAGCGCTAACTGTTTCGTCAACGGCCGGCATTCAAACGCAAGACCCGGGGCGTGATCCGAACAAAAGCAGACTAGACTCAGCGAGTATTCAGTCAACAGGTCGCGATTAATGTGATCGACTAAAACGTCCAAAATGTGTCTCATCGCAGGTATGACACCGAACGTTTACCGAGAGGGAGGAGCAATACAGTGATTTACTTTGATGTTGCTGAATGCAGCCTGGGTGCGATCCTGATCGCAGAAAGTCATCGCGGTATCTGTGCCATTTCACTGGGCGATGAGCCGGAACCACTATTGAAGGAACTACAGGAAAGATTTCCGGAATCCAGCCAGATCGGCGCTGATCCGGCGTTTGAATCACGGATCCCACATGTCATCGGCATGGTAGAGAGTCCGGGGATCGACCTGGATCTGCCACTCGACATGCGTGGCAGCGCTTTTCAGCAACGTGTCTGGCAGGAACTGCGCAACATTCCTGCGGGCGAAACGGCAAGCTATAGCGAAATCGCCCGGCGTATCGGTTCACCAGAAGCGGTGCGTGCTGTGGCGAGTGCCTGCGCGGCGAACAAACTGGCGGTGGTCATTCCCTGCCATCGCGTGATTCGGCAGGATGGCCAGTTGTCGGGGTATCGCTGGGGCATTGAACGCAAACGCGCATTACTGGACAGGGAACAAAACCAGAATAAGACGCTGACAAAACAGGGGCAAAAAAAAACCGGGCATGGCCCGGCTCTTTATACAGGTCATGCGAACCCTTAGAAGGCAGGCTTCACCGGCGCATCATCAAAACGTTTGATGGATGAAACGATTTCTTCACGTGCGGTACTGGCATCACGCCAGCCATCTACCTTGACCCACTTGCCTGCTTCAAGATCTTTGTAGTGTTCAAAGAAGTGTGCAATCTGATCCAGCAACACGTCTGGCAGGTCACGAGGAGAATCCACATTGCGGTACATGCTGGACAATTTATCGATGGGCACGGCCAGCAGCTTCGCATCCTTACCGGCTTCATCGGTCATATCCAGCATACCTACCGGGCGACAACGGACGACGGAGCCTACAATCAACGGAACGTCTGTAATAACCAGTACGTCTGTCGGGTCACCATCATCGGACAGGGTGTGAGGAATATAGCCATAGTTACACGGATAATGCATGGCAGTATTCAGAAAGCGATCAACAAACATCGCACCTGAATCTTTATCAACTTCGTACTTGACCGGTTCACCACGCAGCGGAATTTCGACAATGACATTAAAGTCATCAGGTGGATTAACACCGGTTGGGACATTATTCAGAGCCATTACTACCCTCCTCACCCTAATCGTTATTAGAAAAAGGTCGCATTGTACAGGACGCATGACTCACGCGCTTACTTCTGCCCTCAATATGCGGTATAAAAGGCACGGTTTTATACAAAGGTATAGACATGCAATGTGTCAATGCCTGTTCGATAAAAACGGTTAATGGGAGGGTTTCATGAGTTTTATTAATTTTATGCCAATAGTCCTCGGGCTTATTGGAATGTTTGGTGCTTACAAGATCTTTGAGCTTGTTAAGCAGGAGCAGGGCGGGGAAGGCCTGATCGCCGATATCGCCGATCAGATTCACACCGGCGCGATGGTGTTCATGAAACGTGAATACACCTACCTGGTGATATTTGCGGGGCTGTGTTTCGTTGCTATCTGGATGTCCGATCTGGGCTGGCCAACCGCGTTCTCATTTGCCGTGGGCGCCCTGTGTTCCGCCGGTGCCGGTTATATCGGTATGTACACAGCGACTCATGCCAACGTGCGTACCGCTGTTGCGGCGCGCGATAAGGGCGCTGCCGATGCACTGACAATCGCCTTCTTCGGCGGCTCAATCATGGGCTTGACGGTAGCTTCAATGGGTCTTCTTGGCCTGGGACTGCTGTACCTCATGTATGCAGGCGACCCGGCTACCGTTGATACCATTCACGGATTCGGTATGGGTGCATCTACCGTGGCACTGTTCTCACGTGTCGGTGGCGGTATCTTCACCAAGAGTGCCGACGTCGGCGCCGACCTGGTGGGTAAGATTGAAGCCGGTATCCCTGAAGACGACCCGCGTAACCCTGGGGTTATCGCCGATAACGTCGGTGACAACGTAGGTGACGTGGCCGGTATGGGTTCCGACATCTTCGAGTCCTACTGTGGTTCGATCATCGCGACCATCGCCATCGCCTCCATCATGGCCGCTGACGAAGTTTCAGCTATGGCAGAGACTATGGGTAGCCTGATGTTCCTGCCGCTGGGACTGGCCTCAATCGGCCTGTTGTGCTCCATGGCGGGTATCTTCATCGTCAAGAAGTTCTCCTCTTCCAAACCGGAAGTGGCACTGCGTGTCGGCACCATCGGCGCGGCTGTGATCTTCATGATTGCCTCACTAATCGTAATTCGCATTGCGGGTATTTCTACCGGCGTCTGGTTTGCGGTACTAACCGGTGTTATCGGCGGTATCGTCATTGGCCTGGTGACCGAGTATTACACCTCCGGCGCACCCATCAGAAAGATTGCCAAGAGTGGTGAGACCGGTCCTGCGACTGTGATGATCACCGGCCTGGCGGTCGGCATGCAGTCTGTCACAGTCCCTGTACTGACCATCTGCGCGATTATCTTCTTCTCAACCGAGTCTGCCGGACTCTACGGCGTAGGTATCGCTGCGGTGGGTATGCTGGCTACTGTCGGTATCACCATGGCTATTGATGCCTATGGTCCGGTTGCTGATAACGCCGGTGGTATCGCCGAGATGGGTGGTATGGGTGAAGATACCCGCAAGATCACCGACTCACTGGATGAACTGGGTAACACCACTGCCGCTATCGGTAAGGGCTTCGCTATTGGTGCAGCTGCACTGGCGGCGCTGGCCATCATGAGTGCCTTCATTGGCCATGTGCAGCACAAGCACGAAGGCTTCCAGCTGCTGATTAACGACCCGCTTGTACTGATGGGTATGTTCCTTGGCGGCATCTTCCCGTTCCTGGTGAGTTCTATCACCATGACAGCGGTGGGTGATGCGGCCTTCGACATGATTAAGGAGATCCGTAGGCAGTTCAAGGAAATCCCTGGTCTGATGGAAGGCACTGCCAAACCTGACAGTGCACGTTGTGTGGATATTGCCACCACCGCCGCACTGAAGCGTATGGTGCTGCCGGGAGCCCTGGCCGTGATTTCTCCACCCGTCGTCGGTCTGGCTCTTGGGCCAGAAGCGCTGGGCGGTATGCTCGGTGGCTCACTGATTGGCTGTGTACTGCTGGCCCTGACCATGGCGAATGCCGGTGGTGCCTGGGACAACGCCAAGAAGTATGTGGAATCTGGCAACCTCGGTGGCAAGGGTACTGATACCCACGCAGCCGTAGTGGTTGGTGACACGGTAGGCGATCCGTTCAAGGATACCTCTGGTCCATCAATGAACATCCTGATCAACGTGATGGCCATTGTCAGTCTGGTGATTGCACCGCTGCTGTAAGCAACGCAATCATTAGGTGTAAACAGAAACCCCGGCCTGGTGCCGGGGTTTTTTTATGCTCAATTGATTATTTGTTTTTTGTTTTATCGTTCCCATGCTACGCGTGTGAATGCATATATCCTTTCACGAAACGCTAAAGTTATCGTTAATATTAACCAGATGTTTCGCCTTCATGGCGAGTTACTTCTCTTTTACGGAAAAGAGAAGTAACCAGGAGAAATCCGCCCAGAGACTT
>JBFIID010000222.1:0-4781 GCA_041601415.1 Gammaproteobacteria bacterium | reverse complement strand
GGACTAAAAGGTGTCTTTTTTTGCCTCTTTCACACGGCTTTTTCTGGGGGGGGTAATGCGCGCGTTTTTGATTTGTTGGTCAGCAACCTGGATGATTTCGATGGTGTAATCACTGATCCGCAGAGTCGTACCGGGTTCTGGAATGCTCTCCAGTGCCTCCAGCACCAGCCCGTTCAGGGTTCTGGCATCGCCGACAGGCAGTTTCCATTTGAGCTTGCGATTGAGATCACGGATGGTGAAAGACGCATCGAGTAGATAACTGCCATCTTCCTGTGGATAAATACCACTGCTGAAGCTTTGTCCTGCGGTTGTGAATTCGCCGACAATCTCTTCCAGAATGTCTTCCAGAGTGACCATGCCCTGAATATCACCGTACTCATCCACCGCCAGAGCCATACGACGCGATTCACGTTGAAAATTGAAAAGCTGTGTGTGTAGTGGGGTACCGATAGGCACATAGTAAGGTTCACGCAGTATCTCGCGCAGGGTTTCCTCATTGATTTCCTTAACCCCGTCCAGCAGGCGAGGCACTTTTCGTGCATGCAGAATACCAATGACGTTATCTATTTGGCCCTTGAATACCGGGGTTCGGGTATGACGAATATTTTTCAGTTGATCCACAAGTCGATCATCGTCGTCATCAATGTCGATGCCCTGAATCTCACTGCGAGGGACCATGATGTCTTCAACGATAACCTGTTCCAGATCAAGAATTCCGAATAGCATGTTCTTATGTCGACGAGATATCAGGCTGCCTGCTTCTTTGACAACCGTACGCAGTTCATCCCGATCCAGAGACATATTTGTGGAATCGCCCGGATCGACACCGAACAGGTTCAATATCCGGTTTGTAAAGGCATTCAAAACCCACACGAGTGGATACAGCACTTTCAGTAACAGGGTAAGCGCGATGCTGGCAGGGAAGGCTACCCGTTCTGGGTGCAGGGCTGCCAGGGTCTTCGGTAATACCTCGGCGAAGACAAGAATCACAACAGTCAGTAGCACGGTGGAGACCATGACACCGGCATTGCCGAGGAAGTGAACAGCGATGATTGTGGCGATCGAGGTTGCAAAAATATTGACGAAATTGTTGCCCAGCAGAATCAGTCCGATGAGTCGATCGGGACGATCCAGTAATTTGCTGGCACGTTTTGCGCCTTTATGCCCCTTTTCGGCAAGATTGCGTAAGCGATAACGATTCAGCGACATCATGCCGGTCTCTGAGCCAGAGAAACAGGCAGACAGGAGAATCATCAGGGCAAGGATGATGCAAAGTAAACCGACTGGAATATCAGTCAACGTGGGACTTCCCTGTAGAGTTAGACTTCAACACGCCATGCGTCCGATTTAGATACGCTGAAGAAGGATTTCGAGTACGAATTTGCTACCGAAATAGGCCAGCATCAGTGTCACGAAACCCACCAGTGTATATTTCACCGCAAGGCGTCCACGCCAGCCAAAATACAGACGACCCGAGAGCAGGATCAAAAACACCAGCCAGGCCAGAATGGATAGGGCAGTCTTGTGTATCAGGTGTTGTGCAGTGATGTCCTGCATAAACATGAAGCCGCTGAGCAGACCCAGGCTGAGCAGGAAAAACCCGACTGCAATAATCTGGAATAACAGCGATTCCATAATCTGCAGGGGGGGCAGGTATTGCATAATGCGGGTCGGTTGTTTACGACGTAAATAATAATCTCCCATCGCCAGCATGACGGCCTGAAATGCTGCGATAGTCATTAGGCTATAGGCCAGTACCGAAAGCAGAATGTGCAGTTGTAGCCCGAGAGGCGAGCCCTGCATGACAAAACGATTACTGGGGAAGGTGATCTCCAGCAGGATACACAGCGCGGCGATAGGTAACAGGATCAGGGTCAGGTTTTCCAGCGGCTGTTTAAGCCCGGCCAGAATCAGCAACAGCACCATCAACCAGGCCACCAGGGAACCTGCCTTGAAGAGCCCGAGATTCAGCCCGTCTACGGTCATTATGGTTTGAAACAGAACCACTGCATGAAATAGCAATGCGGCGATACCCAGCCACGTGATCTGGCTTCTGATCGAGGTGGTCAGCGGGGAGGCGCTTTTTAAGGTAATGCCGATGCGTGTCGCGGCGGCAAGATATAGCATTATTGCCAGTAGACTGATGATGACTAGACCCATGATGAGGGCGCGTTCTCCTGGAACTGTGAACTAAATACAAAGACCATCCGGGCATTGTATGAAAAACAGGCACCAAGTGATACACCTGTTTAGTCCTTATACACAATGTAACTGTTAGCAAAGATTGATAGAATTCACCGCTGGATCATAGTCAAGTTGAAGCGGAGCGATACCTTACGATGTTCGATAATCTCACTAGCCGTTTAAGCGGTGTAGTCAAAAGCCTGC
The DNA here is from genome assembly GCA_041601415.1 of Gammaproteobacteria bacterium. Lineage (GTDB taxonomy): Bacteria > Pseudomonadota > Gammaproteobacteria > JBFIID01 > JBFIID01 > JBFIID01. The sequence continues at coordinate 2,393 of JBFIID010000222.1, read as the reverse complement.
GCGGTCAGGCACGTCTGACCGATGACAATATTAAATCCACCCTGCGTGAAGTACGAATGGCCCTGTTGGAGGCCGATGTCGCCCTGCCGGTGGCCAGGGATTTCGTCGAGCATGTGAGAGTGCGTGCCGTCGGTGAAGAGGTTGTCGGTAGCCTCTCACCCGGGCAGGCCTTGATAAAAATCGTCAAGGATGAACTCGTTAGCCTGATGGGGGATGGTAGTGAGGGACTGAATCTCAATGTTCAGCCGCCGGCCGTGATCCTGATGGCGGGTCTACAGGGTACGGGTAAGACCACCACCACCGCCAAACTGGCTCGCCAGCTTAAGAACAAGGACGGTAAAAAGGTCATGACCGTCAGCTGTGACGTATATCGTCCCGCGGCAATCGAACAGCTGAAGACGCTTTCCGCCGATATAGGCGTCGAGTTCTTCCCAAGCCACAAAGACAGCAAACCGCTTGATATAGCAAAAGCGGCGATGGATCACGCCCGCAAACAGTTTATGGATGTGCTGTTAATTGATACCGCCGGACGTCTGCACATTGATGAAGAAATGATGGCAGAGATTAAACAGCTGCATAGCGCTACCTCGCCAGCGGAAACTCTCTTTGTGGTTGACAGTATGACCGGTCAGGATGCCGCGAATACTGCGAAGGCCTTTAACGACGCACTGCCGCTGACCGGTGTGGTGCTGACCAAGGCCGATGGTGATGCCCGTGGCGGTGCCGCGCTGTCAGTCAGACAGATTACTGGCAAGCCGATTAAATTTATCGGTATGGGTGAGAAAACAGACGCACTTGAGGTGTTTCACCCGGATCGAATTGCCTCTCAGATCCTCGGTATGGGCGATGTACTGGGATTGATTGAGGAAGTAGAACAGAAGATTGATAAGGAAAAAGCGGCGAAAATCGCGCAAAAGCTGAAGAAAGGTAAGACTTTCGATCTGGCCGATTTTCGTGATCAGTTGCAGCAGATGCGTAATATGGGGGGTATCGGCAGTCTGATGGGCAAGTTACCCGGAATGTCTGATTTGCCCGACAAGGTGAGCAGTCAGGTGAACGACGGTGAAATGGTCAAACTGGAGGCGATCATCAATTCCATGACGCCGCACGAGCGTCAATACCCTGCAATCATCAAGGCCTCACGTAAAAAGCGTATCGCCACGGGATCCGGCACCCAGGTACAGGACGTCAATCGTTTGCTCAAACAGTTCACCCAAATGCAGAAGATGATGAAACGGATGAACAAGAAGGGCGGAATGGCCAGAATGATGCAGGGCATGAAGGGCAGAATGCCTCCGGGCATGCCATTTTAAACAGATAAACAGGCACAGACATTTCCCTAACAAGAATAACTGCAAGGAATCCGTAACGCACAATGGATGAAGAACTAAAAAAAAATGCAATTGAATATCATCAGATCCCGCGCCCGGGCAAGATAGAGGTTGTTGCCACCAAACCACTCTCTAATCAGCGCGATCTGGCCCTGGCATATTCTCCCGGTGTGGCTGCGGCCTGTGAACTGGTCGTCGAGAACCCGGACGAGGCGGCATCAGTCACTGCGCGTGCCAATCTGGTCGCCGTCATCACCAACGGTACTGCCGTACTTGGGCTCGGGGACATAGGCCCATTAGCCGCAAAACCCGTGATGGAAGGCAAGGGTGTGTTGTTCAAGAAATTTGCCGGCATCGACGTTTTTGATATTGAAATCAATGAGAAAGATCCGGACAAACTGGTCGAGATTATTGCCAGTCTGGAGCCAACTTTTGGTGGCATCAATCTGGAGGACATCAAGTCGCCAGAATGCTTTCAGGTTGAAGGTCGACTCAAGCGCATGGTCAAAATTCCGGTTTTCCATGACGATCAGCATGGCACTGCGATTATTACCGGGGCCGCTGTGCTGAATGCCCTACGTTTGCTGGGCAAAAAGATAGAAGAGGTAAAACTGGTGGCTTCTGGTGCCGGAGCAGCCGCGATTTCCTGTCTGAAGGTGCTGGTTGAACTTGGAATGCCGATAGAAAACATCCTGGTCAATGATAGAGACGGCATTATTTACCGTGGCCGTAAGCACGATATGGACCCGCACAAAAAACGTTTTGCGCGTAACACTGAACACCGAACTCTGGCCGAGGCAATCGTCGGTGCAGACATCTTTCTGGGGCTGTCAGCGCCGAATGTCATGACCCAGGATATGGTCAAAAGCATGGCTGAGAATCCGCTAATTATGGCTCTGGCAAACCCGGTGCCCGAGATTCTGCCGGAGCTGGTGAAAGAGGTCAGACCTGATGCCCTGATCTGTACCGGGCGTTCTGATTACCCTAATCAGGTTAATAATGTTCTCTGTTTTCCCTATATTTTTCGTGGCGCACTGGATGTAGGTGCGACCGAGATCAATG
>JBFIID010000221.1:0-4788 GCA_041601415.1 Gammaproteobacteria bacterium | reverse complement strand
TCGAGCTACTAAGCCGCATTGGCAGTGCGTTGGAGGCGGCGCATCGCAAGGGCATCATCCACCGTGATGTTAAACCCGCGAATATTCTTTTCCGTAAGAATGGCACCCCCCTGTTGACGGACTTTGGTATTGCCAAGCAACTGGTGACCGATCACGAACTGACCTCTACGGGCATTTTCCTGGGTAGCCCGAATTACATGGCACCGGAGCAGGCCGAAGGCGGAGGTATTGATGGACGTGCGGATATCTACAGTCTCGGGGTGATTTTCTACGAGATGTTGACTGGCAGTAAGCCTTACCAGTCTTCCTCCGTCATTGATGTCATCCTGCAGCACAAACAGGCACCGATTCCAAAGCTGCCCGAACCTTATCAACAGTATCAGGAATTACTGGAACTGATGATGGCTAAAAACCGCTCGGATCGATTCAAGGATGCGTCCAGCATGCTGCACTATCTGGAAAAGATGGAGCATGCCGAAGAAGTAAAACAGCAGGCCATTCCCGTCACACCCGCCGCAGAATTCGTTGATGCGACTGGCCAGCATTTCAAGATTGCCGATATCACGGCCGAGATGCAGAAACTTAAGGAACTGTCTGCGGGTACCGCCATCAGCCTGAAGAAGTCACGCAGAAACCTTTATGTCCTGATTGGACTGATCGTGGTCGGGATTATTGGTTTTGGCGGCATGATGTTTGTGGAATCCGAGATCAGTGGCGCACGCGGTTCGAGTGCAAACCCGCCTTCCGAGGTAGACCTGCAGGTAACACCACCAGAACCCACAGTCTTTATTCAGGAGCAGGCACCGGTCTCGGAGACGGCAAGTGCTGCTTCAGATCCTGGGAAGCAGCAAACGAGCACTGCGGCTCCCAGTAGTGATACAGAGGTGATTACGGCGCTTCGCTGGCTGGCCAGACATAGTCTGGAGGAATATAAACTGACCTACCCACCTAAGGATAATGCCTACTATTATTACTCTCGTCTGCTGCAGATGGATCCGAACAGTCCGGTGGCCAGAAGGGGGATCCTGGATGTGGCTGAACGATATGCGTTCCTGGCGGAAAAGGAGCTGGCGAATAATAATAAGACCAAGGCCTTACAGTACATATCAGTGGGGTTGCAAATAGACCCCACGAATCAGGCCCTGCTTACCTTGAATTCCCTGTCACGTTCTGAGGATAAAGGGTTCTTCAGCCGTCTGCTTGGCTTGTTTAAGTAATCAGAATGATGGGTAGCCGCGATAGCGCTGCATCGAACCGGTAAGAGAGAACGACTAAACTTATTGAGGATTATCCTGCAGAACCTTACGAGCCTGATTCGACTGTTGTAAATCCCAGGCCTCGATGATTGATTTCAACTGTTCAACCGTATCGACCTCTGGTTCGGCTTTCTTCTCGACTTCAGGTGCGGGTTCGGGTTTTCTGAACATGGCCTTGGCGAGTAACTCTGCTAACAGGGATTGCTCGTCCACCGCTTCCTGTTCCTGTTTTTCTTCCTCCAGTGCGACTGAGCGCTGCATCGCCGCCTTTAATTCGGCTCTACGCTTATTCGCGATCTGATCTTCTTCCCGGGCAAGTTCAAAGGCACGGTTTCTGAGAGTGGTACGGTGCAGATCAGAAACAGCCACTGCGGAATCATCGACCAACTGACCGTTGTCATAGACGAAAACGCGGGGGCCGCCGACCTGACTTCGATACCAGGTGGGTGGTTTACCTGACAATTGGGTATTACCCGTTTCCGGGTTAAGCCATTGATACATTCGGGCTTGCGCTATCTGGGAATTAAGGGCAAAGCTCACAAAGACCACAATAGCGGTGCAGTAACTACGTGATTTAGACGTTAAAACCATCGGCATTTCCTGAGCTTAGTGAACAAACCTTAAGTAACAGGAGTGTAGCATACGCTGTCCATATTGCCGCTGGCAAACGAGCATGAAGTTAATAAATCTGGCTTATTGGCCTGACAGAATTAATACCCTCAGACGGTGTTGCCGCTCAGACCGGTGTCGTTTGTATACAGTATCCCTTCGAGTTCCTGCTTTTCATTAAGTACCAGGCGGAGTAATACGCGAGTGCCAATCGTGCGTGCGCGTTCAAGTACCGCGTCGGCCTCGTGAAAGGGGACGTAATTTCCGTTATTGTCGCGGTAGCCCTGAAAGCGACTACTCGGTGTTTCTGTCTGTGTTGCGAACATGGTATCACCTGCTTTTTTATCGTTGTCTGTGAAAGAGCAATGCCCGTGCCAGTGCAGACACACAGCCTTTTTTGACTGGAAGAATGTGAACTGGTCCGGGTTTTTGCCCGGTGAGAGCGTTTCCGTGCAGCGACTATCGGTCAGTGGCAGGCTTTTCAATGGGCATTAGCCTTATTTAACTGTCACTGTCAGGTGACGATTCAGGCTGGTAGCAAATGCGCTTTATGGTTAGCATTCGAATCCATCTTGTGTGTCGATAAAAATGGGAGAGCGTTGTGTCTGAAGAGAGTAAAGGCAGCATCATCATGGCAATGATATGGATGTTTGTAATTTCTCTACTGTTGTTTTGGCTACCAGCCCTGGGGCCACTGATTGCAGGTGTTGTTGGCGGCAAGGTCGCGGGTGGCGTAGGTGCCGGGTTCATCGCGGTGCTGTTACCCGGTCTGGTACTGGCGCTGGCACTGTTTTTTGCCGGTACGATGCTCACTGGCCTACCCCTCATAGGGGCAATTGCCGGAGGCAGTGTCATTGTTCTGGTCGTCATCCAGGTCGCCCCATTGCTGATAGGTGCCCTGATCGGTGGGCTGCTGGCCTAATCCCGACCAGAAAAAAAGACCGGCTCATTCTATGAGCCACCCCCTCAGCGATAATAATAAGACCGAGCAATGGAACGCCCTTCATGAACGCTGTTATTGATTTCCTGCTACAGGGTGGTTGTGTCATCACCGCCAATAACCGATTAAGTCGAGATTTAGTCGGTCAGTATCATGCGTATCAGGAAGCGCAGGGCAGACAGATCTGGGAAACACCCGAGGTTATGCCCTGGAGCGCATGGCTGATCAAGCTGCGTGGTCTGTTGATTGACAGTGATAGCGTCCTGCTCAATGTCCAGCAGGAAACCCTGCTTTGGGAACAGGTGATCGTAGAGTCAACTTACAGCGATAGATTGCTGATGAAGGCCGCTGCCGCACGCGGTGCCCGTCAGGCCTGGTTGTTACTCCACCAGTATCAGGCGTGCTTTCCGTTCCAGACCTCGTGGTTGCATGAGGATGCACAGGCCTTTAGCGACTGGGCGAAGGCCTATACAAGACTCACCACGGCACAGGCCTGGCAGGATGAGGCACGTCTTCCGGAGCAACTACTGAAAAATGTCGATGCTGTCAGCCGATGTCTGCAGAGCCCGGTAGCACTGGCCGGCTTTATTCGATTGAATCCGCAGCAACAGAGCCTGATCGAGGCCTTGCGTGGCAGTGGTATCGAGATCCGGATGCTGAACGGCGAGACACAGACATCAGAGCCCGCTTGTGAGAGTTATCAGAATAGCGAGGCCGAGTTGCAGGCAGCGGCACGCTGGGCAAGACAGCAGATAGAGCGGAACCCTGATGGGCGTTACGCAGTGGTTATGCCGAAACTGGAGGCCGTGCGTGATCGACTACAGGATATATTTGATGATGTCCTGTTACCGTCATCCTGGCAGGCAGACCGATCACACAGTCCACGACCCTATAACATTTCTGCCGGTCACTCGCTGGCGGAGTATGCACCGATTGTGACAGCTTTTGGGGTTCTGGAATTGAGCCCCGGTGAGTTTTCCCTGCAGGCCCTGAGTACTCTGTTACGCAGTGTGTTTATTCGATCTTATGCGACTGAATCCGGTCAGCGGGCATTATTCGATGCTGCGCTGCGTGATCACGGTGAAATGACGCTGCGCCTGAATGACCTGCATTATCTTGCAGGCAACAGCAATTCTGCGGGTCAGATCAGTTGTCCGGCGTTTTTAAGCAGTCTGGATAACTGGCAGCAGCTCTATAGATCATTACCGCGGACGCAATCGGCCGCAGCATGGGCCGAGTCTATTTCTGCTTTATTAGAGTGCTTTGGATGGCCGGGTGATCGCCCCCTGGATAGCCATGAGTATCAGGGGCTGAAAGCATGGCAACAGTGCCTGCAGGATTTGTGTCGACTCTCTCTGGTGAGTAAACCGATGAGTATCAGGCGGGCCCTTGGTCTGTTAAGGCGCCTGGCTGAGGCACAGATGTTCCAGCCCGCCAGTGAAAACCCACCACTGCAGGTTATCGGACTGCTTGAGGCGAGTGGACAGCGTTTCGATGGCTTGCGCGTTTGTGGTCTGCATGATGAGCAGTGGCCTCCGGCCTTAAGCCCGAATGCTTTCATACCCATGTCGGTGCAGCGTGAATATGACATGCCGCATGCCTCGGCTCAACGTGAGTATGAGTACGCAATGACTCTCACCCAGGGGCTGCTGCAGAGTGCGCCCCAGGTAATACTCAGTTATCCGCGTCAGCAGGGTGATCGCGATTTGCGCATTAGCCCGCTACTGGCTGAATACCCGATTCAGCGCTGTACTACCGACAGCGGGACATATCAGGACTGGCGAAAACGACTGTTGTCGGTTCAGGGGTTGCAGGCGTGGTCGGATGAACAGGCACCTGTGCTACCCGGAGGTGAGCGAGTAACTGGTGGAACAGCCCTCTTTCAGGATCAGGCGGCATGTCCGTTCCGTGCCTTTGCCCGTCATCGGCTCAGAGCCAGACCGCTGGCGAGTGTCGCCAACGGGCTTGATCCGATGCAACGCG
>JBFIID010000220.1:0-4798 GCA_041601415.1 Gammaproteobacteria bacterium | reverse complement strand
TTCCGCGTGAAGAAATGGCAACCCGTGAGGCGATGAATGTCCTGCTTAGACGTTTTGAACAGGCGGGACTGGCGGATCGACAGACAAGCCCTCCGTGTTACCGATATTTTGCGGCGCAGGAACTACAGGACTTTATAGCAACACCATGAGCGAGCTACCGAAAGCCATCTTCCTGATGGGACCGACCGGTGTCGGCAAGACCGATCTTGCGGTGCAGCTGGTGGAAACCGGCAGGTTCGAGATTATCAGTGTCGATTCGGCAATGATTTACCGGGGTATGAATATTGGTACGGCCAAACCGGAGGCCGAGATTCTCGCTTGCGCGCCGCACCGCCTGGTCGACATCTGTGATGTCACCGAGGCCTATTCGGCAGCCAGGTTCAGGGATGAAGCCCTGCAACACATGGACGAAATTACCACGAATGGCCGGATTCCATTACTTGTTGGAGGCACAGGTCTGTATTTCCGCAGTCTGCAACAGGGGATCTCCCTGCTGCCACCGGCTGACCCCGTGGTGCGCGCCCGACTCGATGCAGATGCAAACGTCATCGGTTATTCCGGCTTGCATAAGCGTCTTTCAGCGGTGGATCCTGCTGCCGGAGAACGGATTCATCCCAATGATCCACAGCGTATCCAACGAGCCCTGGAAGTGTTTGAACTGACGGGTGTTGCCATGAGTGATCTGCAGGCCAGAGACCGTGGAGAACATCTACCTTATCGGGTCTTGAAACTGGCCCTGAATACGGAGCGTCGCGAACTGATCCATCAACGGGTAGCAACGCGGTTTCACCAGATGCTGGAACAGGGTCTGGAAGCAGAGGTCGAAGGGTTCTTCAAGCGCGGAGATCTGGCTGCCAGCACCCCGGGTATGAGGGTTGTTGGATATCGCGAAGTCTGGGCCTATCTGGAGGGAAAAATGGATCGGCAGGCCATGACCGATAGAGCGATTATCGCCACGCGACAATTGGCAAAACGCCAGATGACCTGGCTGAGATCGGAAAAGAATCTCATCGTGATGGATTGTGAGGGGGCAAATTTACACAAATTGGCACTTGACTTTATCTCACAAGATGCCATGTTTCACGTCTGACTTAAGAGGTTTATGGGTTGGAACTGGCACAGCGCCGACAAACAAACTGGCTTACATAATAGTTCATATAAATCAACAAGTAAGCAAAACAGTGGAAGGAGTGATGTCATTCAGTCAGAAAAGTGCCCTCAAGGTATATCCAATCAAAATCATAATAAAATGGAGCTAAAAAGATGAGTAAAGGGCAATCACTTCAGGAACCGTATCTTAACGCCTTGCGTAAAGAACGAGTGCCTGTATCTATCTACCTGGTCAACGGAATCAAGTTACAGGGTCAGGTAGAGTCATTTGATCAATTTGTTGTACTGCTGAAAAACACAGTTAGCCAGATGGTGTATAAACACGCTATTTCTACTGTTGTTCCATCAAGAAATATTAAATTGCCAAAACCGGATGAGGAACTCGGCTGATTGCTGAATTCACTTTTATACCTGATGCTGGCAGCAATCATTGCTGCCAGCAGTCACGCAATATTCGGACAAGTTCTGGCCCTGCGTACGCGGTGTCCGCAAAAGGGTACAAGATGAGGTTGCTACTAATTGTTTGACCGTCCGAATTCCGGTGAACGTGCTGTACTGGTTCACATTGAGTTTTACCAACAGGATAACCCTTCATTAGACGAGTTCCGTGAACTCGCACTGTCGGCGGGTGTCACTGTGGTTGACTGCCTGACTGGAAAGCGCAATGCGCCCAGTTCAGCCTGTTTTATCGGTGATGGTAAGGTCGATGAACTGCTGGACATGGCAACCATGAGCGAAGCCGATGTGGTGCTTTTTAATCATGGCCTCACCCCTGCGCAGCAACGAAACCTGGAAAAACGACTTGAAATCAGGGTCATAGACCGTACCGGACTGATTCTGGATATCTTCGCCCAACGCGCCAGCTCCTTTGAGGGCAAGTTGCAGGTTGAGCTGGCACAACTACAGCATTTATCGACCCGACTGATCCGCGGCTGGACCCATCTGGAGCGTCAGAAGGGTGGTATCGGTCTGCGTGGCCCGGGTGAAACCCAGCTCGAAACGGATCGCCGACTGATAGGCCAACGCATTCGTCAGATCAAGTCACGCATCGAAAAGGTTCGAGGTCAGCGTAAGCAGGGGCGTAGGGCGCGCAAACGCGCCGAATTACCCACCCTGTCTCTGGTTGGCTATACCAATGCGGGTAAATCGACCCTGTTTAACCGGATGACCGGATCGAGTGTTTATGCTGCCGATCAACTCTTCGCCACGCTTGATCCGACCCTGCGACGGGTGAACATTGACCAGGCGGGTGGCGTGATCCTGGCCGACACGGTAGGCTTCATCCAGGATCTACCACATGATCTGGTGGTGGCGTTTCGTGCCACTCTGGAAGAGGCTCGCGAGGCCGACCTGCTGCTGCATGTGGTGGATATTCATGACAGCCATTATCGCCAGCACATCGACCATGTTCACGAAGTGCTGCTGGAGATAGATGCCGACGAAGTGCCGCAACTACTGATATACAACAAGGTAGACCGCCTTGAAGACAGTCAGCCCCGACTGGTGCGTGACGATCAGGGCAGGGTCACCAAGGTCTGGTTATCGGCGTCTACCGGCGCGGGGATGGAACTGCTTGAGCAGGCCATTGCGGAACATTTGTCAGATAAAAAGTCTCATCATGTATTGAAAATCCCGGCCAGTGCCGGTCGACTGCGTGCTCGGCTGTATGAGATGAGCGCGGTCAGAAATGAATCGCTGGATGAGAGTGGCAGTTGGCTGCTCGAAGTGGAGATGCAGAAACCCCGCCTTGAACATATGTGTCGAGATGAGGGACTGGAAGCCTGTGTGTTGCAGGCACAGGTCTAGCCACTTAGAATCCCGACCTCGACGTAAACCTGAACGACTATAACTGGAGTTAAGCAATGGGCTGGAATGAGCCAGGCGGAAACGGATCGAAAGATCCGTGGGGTAATCGAAATAATCAGGACGGACCACCGGATCTGGATGAGGTGGTACGCAAAATTCAGGACAAGATGGGCGGTTTGTTTGGCGGCAAGGGCGGGGGATCGGGCTCGAGCTCGGCGAGTGGCCCCGGCAATACAGCCATTATCATCGTTGTCGTCCTCGCGGCACTGGCCTATCTGGCCTATGACATGGGACATATTATTCAGACCGGTGAGCGGGGTGTCGTACTGCGTTTTGGTGCCTTCCAGAAGATTCTGGAACCCGGTTTAAACATTCTCCTGCCCCGGCCTATAGAAAAAGTTGAGAAGATCAACGTCGATCAGATTCGCACAGTCACCCATAAGGCCACCATGCTGACTCAGGATGAGAACATCGTGGATATCGAAATGGCCGTGCAATACCGTATCAAAGACGCCTATGACTACCAGTTCAAGGTGCTGGCTCCCGATGCCGCCCTGCGTTCAGCGACTGAAAGTGCCGTGCGTGAGGTTATCGGTAAGAGCAAGATGGATTTCGTACTGACCGAGGGTCGTAGTCAGATTGCGGCGGGGATTAAGGTGCTGATTCAGGAAATACTGGACAGCTATTCAGCGGGTCTGGTCATCACCAGTGTGAATATGCAGCCCTCCAAGCCACCAGAACAGGTGAAGAGCGCATTCGATGATGCGATCAAGGCGCGTGAGGATGAACAGCGTCTGATCAATGAGGCCGAAGCCTACAGGAATGAAATTATTCCAAAGGCTCGTGGTGGTGCAGCACGTCAGCGTGAAGAAGCCAACGCCTATAAGTCTCAGGTAATAGCCAGAGCAGAGGGTGATGCGAGTCGATTCACCCAGCTCCTGAAGGAATACCAGAAAGCACCGGAAGTGACACGTCAGCGTCTCTATCTGGATACCGTAGAATCAGTATTGTCCAACACCAACAAGGTGCTGCTGGACGCCAAAGGAGGTAATAACCTGATGTATCTGCCTCTCGACAAGCTGATTGAGAAGTCTGGCCGCAGTGGTAGTGGCAGCCTGCAGCAGCGACTACAGGATATCGGTAGCGGTAGTAACTCCGGGCCGAGCGCCGATCAGGATATGCGAAGCCGCGCCAATCTACGTGACCGGGGGAGCAGATAATGGATATTAAAAAAATATTGATTGGCCTTATAGCGCTGGTCTTTTTCGGTTCATTCTTTGTCTTCATCGTCGACGAACGAGAGCAGGCGATCCTGTTCAGACTGGGTGAAATCAAACGTACCGATTACAAGCCGGGTCTGCATTTCAAGATTCCCTGGCTAAATGAGGTGCGTAAATTTGAAACCCGTTTGCTGACCCTGGATTCAGAGGCTGAACGCTTCCTGACCAGTGAAAAGAAAGACGTGATCGTTGACACCTTCGTACGGTGGAGAATTTCCAACCTGGAAGCCTTCTTCCGTGCCACCAAGGGTGACATGCGTCGTGCCGGCATTCTCCTGTATCAGAAAATCAATGACGGACTGCGTAGTGAGTTTGGTAAGCGCACCGTGCAGCAGGTTGTTGCTGGAGAGCGCAGTGAGTTGATGGGTATCGTTACCGCCAACGCCAATGCGGAGGCGACTGAATTGGGTATGGTGGTGGTTGACGTGCGTACCAAACGTATCGACCTGCCTTCAGAAGTGTCTAATTCGGTGTATGACAGAATGCGCGCCGAGCGTGAACGCGTTGCGCGTGACTTCCGCTCACGTGGTGCGGAGGCCGCTGAACGAATTCGTGCGACCGCCGATCGTGAACGGACGGTGATTCTGGCCGAGGCCTATAGG
>JBFIID010000219.1:0-4884 GCA_041601415.1 Gammaproteobacteria bacterium | reverse complement strand
GGTGTCGTGTCCGATGATTAATTACAAGCATCTGCACTATTTCTGGGCTGTCGCAAAAGAAGGGGGAATCGCCAGGGCGAGTGAGTTGCTGCATTTATCGCCACAGACGATCAGCGGGCAGCTGAGTCTGCTGGAGAAATATCTCGATGTGGAACTGTTTTCCCGCACGGGTAGAAATCTCGAACTCACAGAAACCGGGCGTCTGGTGATGAGTTATGCCGATGAGATTTTTTCATTAGGCAGTGAATTGCAGGAGGTTATTCATCAACTACCCGATGGCCGCCCACAGGTGTTCAGGGTTGGGGTGGTCGATGTCTTACCAAAATCAATTGCTCACCACATTCTTAAACCTGCCCTGCACCTGCAGGAGCCGATACGGATGATCTGCCGCGAGGCTGAACTGGACAGCCTGCTTGCCGATCTGTCTATTCATCACCTCGATCTGGTACTTGCCGATTGCCCCATTCCACCCAATATCAGCACCAAGGCATTTAGCCACAAGCTCGGGGAATGCGCTGTCAGTTGCTTTGCCAGTGACAAACTGGAAGGACTACAGAAGGCGACATTTCCGCAGTGTCTGAATGGTGCTCCAATGTTGTTGCCAAGTCGTGGCAATCAACTGCGTACCGGTATCGATCAATGGTTAGCGAATCAGCGTATACATCCACGTATCATCGCGGAATTTGATGACAGCGCACTGATGAAGGCGTTTGGGCATGAGGGTGCAGGCGTATTTATCGCGCCATCTGCTATTGAGCCTGAGGTAGAACGGCAATATCAGGCAAAGGCGATCGGGCGTATTGAAGAGGTTAAAGAGCAGTTTTATGCCATCTCTGTAGAGCGCCGTGTATTGCACCCGGTTGTCTCAGCGGTGATCGACACCGCCCGTGAATCCCTGTTCGCAAACTTATCGTCGACAAGTGGGTGAGTGATAGCAAATAAAAAATGAGATATTGGCCGGGATTTTATTGTATGGGCTGAGGGTTCAGACCCGGTAAAGATTGCCAATTGAAACGATGACTGCCTATGATAGCGGGCAAGGAGATACACACATGGCTCAATACATAATTACCTATATCGGTGGCAATCAACCTTCCAGTCCCGAGGAAGGTCAGCAGCACTTCGCAAAATATAAAGAATGGTTAGCTTCATTGGGAGACGCGGCAGTCAGCCCGGCAAACCCCATGAAGGGCACAACTACAGTGAACCCGGATGGCACAGTTAGCGCTGGGAGCACGACACACATGTCTGGTTACACGATCATTGAAGCCGACTCTATGGAATCAGCACTAACGATTGCCAGGGCATGCCCATTCCTTGATATAGGCGGCACGCTCGAGGTCTCGGAATTAATGCAAATGCCGTTCTGAGAGTAGACTTTTATCATTCTCGTCATGTCACTCCCGCATCTATTCAAGCAGATAGCCTGGGGGGTTTTCACGCTGTTTTTTTCTTCTGCCCTGTTTGCGCAGAACACCGTTTCCCTGGACCTCAATGACGCAGAGCGTCGCTGGCTTGCACAGCACCCGGTGATTCGGCTGGCATCCGATATCGCCTGGCCACCTTTTGAGTGGGTAGACGACGAGAAGCAATTTAAGGGTATCGCAACGGACTATATGCACCTGATTGAAAAGCGGTTGGGAATTCGTTTTGAAGTCGACACGGAAATGAACTGGCCAGAGGTTGTTGATGCGGTAAAGCAGCGGCAATTAGATGTATTTTCCTGTGTTGCAAAGACCCCTGAAAGGGAATCCTACGTCAACTTTACTCGCCCCTACCTCTCCTTCCCTATGGTGATTGTGACCACACAGGACGTCAGTTACATTGATGGTATTAATGGCATAAAGGACATGCTGGTTAGCGTCGTCAAGGGCTATGCAACACACGAATTCCTGGCTGCAAATCATCCGGAGATAAAACTGGCGCTGGTTGATACCTCAGAAGAAGGTATGGAAGCAGTGTCACTCGGCCGGGCGAATGCATTCGTCGACAACATTGCAACGGCGACACGCATTATTCAGAACAGCGGTTTAACTAATCTGAAAATTTCTGGCGAGATGCCGATCCGATACGAGTTGCATATGGCCGTTCGCAGTGACTGGCCTGAGCTCGTTTCTATTTTACAGACCGCGCTTGACTCTATTTCTGATTCAGAACGCAGGGATATTCATAATCGATGGATTGGCGTGCGTTACGAGCATGGCATTGATTATGGCCTGTTCTGGAAAAGCTTTAGTGTTTTTATTTTGATTCTTGGCTTCCTTTACTTTTATAACCGCAAACTAGCGAATGAAATTGCACACAGAAAAAAGGCTGAAGAGAATGCGATGAAGGCCCGGGATGATGCGGATAAAGCCAACCAGGCAAAGTCTGAATTCCTTTCTGTAATGAGTCATGAATTACGCACGCCCCTTACTTCCATCAAGGGCGCTCTTGGTTTGTTAACCAATGATGTTGTTGAAATTCCACCCGAAAAAGCCCGCAACATGTTACACATTGCAAACGATAACTGTGACCGGCTTATTCTGCTGATTAACGATATTCTCGATATAGAAAAGTTACTCGCCGGTAAAATGGTATTTCAAAACCAGATTATCGTGGTGGGTGATCTAATCGCCAGGGGCGTCAGCGCGAACCAGGGTTATGCAGATCACTATGGCGTCTCTCTGATGGTCAACAATAATGAATGTGAAGACTGTCTGATTGATGCGGATGAAAGCCGCATGATGCAGGTACTATCAAACCTTATTTCCAATGCGGTTAAATTTTCACCCGCCAACGGTTGCGTGCGAATTAATACTCAGCGGATGGGAACAAAGGTGCGCATTTCTGTTGTCGATGATGGTGAAGGCATTCCGACTGAGTTTAGAAACCAGATTTTCACCCATTTCTCACAGGCGGATTCATCCGATACACGAGAGAAGAGCGGCACCGGGCTTGGGCTGGCCATCTGCAGGGAAATTATGCAGCGCCAGGGTGGTGAGATTGGTTTTGTTTCAGAAACGGGGCAAGGCAGTCGCTTTTATTTTGAGCTCAAACTGTGTGAAAAATAATTCTATACCCTGTGAGCGAGTTCATACGCTTGCCTGCCTACTTCCTGTCCTGATTAACCTGTCCGTAGTATTCCTTCCTGAAGCGTTCGAGGATATCTTCGTTTTCGGTACTTAAGGGGTGAGAATGCGCGAGTGCGATACGCGCGAGTTCCTGGCTGGCTTCGAAATTTTCCGAGACAGCAAAGGTTGCACCCAATCGTCGTAGCTCGCGACAGCGTTCCTTGTCCTGCCCGCGCGCGAGCACAGACAGTTTGGGATTATTATGAACCAGGCTGGCGACCACTTTTTCCGTAGCCTCCGGATCATCAAGGGTGACGATCACCATTTCGGCATTTCCACTCCCGGCAGCACGCAATACATCAGGGCGACACACATCACCAAAGAATACGGAAAAACCTTCTGCGCGACCTAGACCGACCCGGCGAGCATCCTTATCGACTGCGACAAACGGCAGTTCCGCCAGCGCGAGGATTTCTGCAACCCGGTGCCCTACGCGTCCGAAACCCGCAATGATGATCGGTGTCTGCATCGGTTTGTGATCCAGCATGGGTTTACTTTTGCCCTGGCGGCTATAGACGATCTGTGCGAGTCGCGCTAATGGCTGGGTACAAAGCATGCTGAGTAGCACAATCAGTAACAGTTGCTGGAACATGGCTTCGGGCAGAATGCCGGTGTCCTGTGCGAGGGCAAACAATACCAGGGCAAATTCACCGCTCTGTGCCAGCACGATGGAAACCGACAGACCCTTGGTGGTGGTTAATCCAAACAGGCGTGTAAGAGGCCACAGGACAATTATCTTGATCAGAATCAGGCCAAGCACCAGTGCCACCGCCATGAAAGGCTCTTCGGTCAACAGATGCAGATTGAGTGACATACCCATAGACATGAAAAAGAGTCCCAGGAACAGACCCCGGAACGGCTGGATCTCGGCCATCACCTGATGCCGGAATACCGAGTCTGCAATCAGTAGTCCTGCCAGGAAGGCGCCCATCGCCATCGACAGGCCCACATGCTCTGTGACAAAGGCAGTGCCCATGACCAGTAACAGGGCCGACGCGGTAAATGTTTCTGCGCTACCGGAGCGTGCGATGATATACAGCAAGGGCTGGAGCAGATAGCGACCGACCAGAACAATCAGGGTTAGAATCAGCAGCGCCTCACCCAGTGCGAAGATAATATTTTCACTCAGTGACATATCAGGCATGGCGAGAAATGAGGCCAGCGCCAACAGCGGGATGACTGCCAGATCCTGAAACAGCAGGATCGCAAATGAAGTACGCCCGTATTCCGACATCAACATTTTCTGTTCGGTCAGTAATTGCAGGACAAAGGCGGTGGACGACAGGGCCAGGGTTGGGCCAATGAGAACCGCGACATTCAATGGCATTTCAAACACCAGATGACAGATCAGGCCGATTAGAAAGCCGGTCACCACGACCTGTAGTGAACCCAGTCCGAACACCAGTTTCCGCATCAACCAGAAACGGCTGGGTTTGAGCTCAATACCGATCACGAACAACAGCATCACCACACCGAATTCGGAGAGTTGACCAATCAGTTCGATATTACCGATCAAGCCCAGCACTGAAGGCCCGACCACCACCCCCGCGATGAGGAAGCCTGGCACAGCACCCATACGCAACAAATGCGCTATGGGTACGGTGACAACAGCCGCCGCAAGCATGATCAGAATGTCTGTCAGGTAGGCGCTATCCATTTAGTCTTCTGACTCCATTTCGGTCAACTTGTGCACGATGTAATCGCGCACCTCAGGATCAAGAGTTGCTGCTTCCTGTAGCAGTCGAGCTTTCACCTGGGCGGTATTGAACTG